>CANPDB010000001.1 GCA_947572725.1 uncultured Clostridium sp.
TTGTTGTCTTTACAAAAGTTTCTTAAAAATAGTTTTTGTGTGCTGATACTTCCACTTTCTTGTTCATCTTCTTTTGTTTCTATTACTTCGCCATTACCAACTTCAATATTTTCATTGGATAATCTTTCATATAATCCTGCAATATATTTTTCAGGATTTGCTATTGTTATCATTTAAACCTCTCTTTCTAATAACAATAGGTTTCCTCCTATCCAATTTACAACTGAATTATACAATTTATATAAAAATTTTTCAACTCATATTTAAAAATTTAGGCTAGTTTATATATGCAAAACATATACAAACTAGCCTTTTTACTATTTATTAATTTTTTCAATTAGAAAACTTATAAATATATCTTTCAATTTTTCTTCCAATGGCTTTGATTTTTCATCAAATACTTCTTTTATTTTATATTCTTGTTTCATAAAATACCTATTCCTTTCCTGTGAATAGCTATTTATGGTTATAAATTCAGTTACTTTTGTTTATTAACCTATTGCTATTCAACATATTTTCCAAAATTCTTGATTAATAAAATCATTCTTTAATCCCTCTTTCTAATTTAGAGTAAAAAAATACACCTTGATTATTTCAAAGCATACAATTAAACACATATTTTATTACTCTTTATCATATTTGGATTTACAATATTGCTAACTCTTTTAGGAACTGCATATCCTGCATTTATATTATCTTTTAATACTAAATCACTACTATTTTTGTCATACTCATAAGCACTTCTATTGCAGTTTACAAATTGTAAATCATTTTCTTTCTTTTTAGTAGATAAATATTCATTATCTCTATTTATCTGTACTAATAATTTTTGATATTCTTGCTTTTCCTCTTTTTCCTTTTTTCTTCTGTTTTGTGCATATATTCGTTTTTGAGTTTTATTCTTTTCTTTGTTTTCTTGCCTTCTAGTTTCTTTTTCTCGAATATATCTTGAATCTTTTTGAATTATCTTTGTTATATATGGCATACCAACTTTTAATTTATTTGCTATTTCAACTGGTTTTAAATGTTTTATAAAGAATAATTCAATTATTTTCTCTTTTGTGCCTTTGCTGTCTAATTTGTGTTTTATTTTTCTCACCCTCTTCCTTTTTTAGATTCTCTATTTCAACAAACTACAATTTCACACCTACAAATAAAAACAAAATATACAAATCAAATTACTTTACTGTGTTGTTAATAGTCTGTTTAAAATCTTAAATACATTGTTATTACAAACTTTTCTCAAAATTTAGTGAATTTTTATTCTACAGTTTTTAGCAATTAATTTTGGAGAAAGTATTGTAATTATATTGCTATTATAGTATAATAAATATAGAATGTCAATAACAATTTATTATTTTTATAAAATTGTTTATGCTGTTTTATAAAATTTGATTTTTAGAAGGGAGATAAATTCGTATGGAACTACCAGAAGTAACCTTTTTTAGCGATTTCTACTTTTGGTTTAATACTGAAACTAAAAAAGAATATTATGCTACACCTTTATATTTTTATAAAGCTGATTTCCATTTAGATACTGAAAATAAATTAAGAGATGTATATTATAAGGAAACTGAAGAAACAGATAATGGCTTAAAGCATCCTGCCTCTTTATACTTTCCATTTCACGAAAAATTTGGACTAATGCTATTAAGATTTTTAAATGCTGACTTATCTAACTATGAAATGGCTAATAAAACTTTCTTTTATGCTTATGGTTTTGAGATATTAAGAGATTTAGATAAGGATTATAAATTTGAATTAAGTAGTAACTATGGCAGTAATGAAATTTATCTAAAAGCAACTACTAAAATATTTGAAGATTTACAAGAAAATCTAATTGATTTACAACAAGAACTAATAAAAGCAGTTACCTATATCTATAACTTAAATAACAATAGTAAATTAGAGAAATATACATATACGGAACGATATGCAGTTTATTTGATAAAAAGAATGGGAAAATTACATACATATTATAAAAATGACTTTGTTATGCGAGATAGTTATTCAAAGAAATATCAAGAATTTAGTAATAAAAATGAATATGACATATTAGAATCTTTACATACTAAAAATATGTTTCTTTCAATGAGTGATACTCATAAAAGTAACGATTTATCAAGTATTTGCTATGCTATACTTGATGAACTATCAAAAACACCAAATTATCCAATTAAAAAATGTCAAAATTGTGGAATGTACTTTATTCCAACTTCAAAAGTAGATGAAATTTATTGCGACTACCCAAAAGAAAATTCAAAAACTTGTAGAGATTTAGGTGCTTTTCAATCTTACACCGAAAGGTTAAAACAAAATAAGGCTATGGGCGAATATAGAAGAACTTATCAGCAAAAATTTATGCAAGTTAGAAAAAATAAGGAAAATAAAAAACTTTCTAATGATTTTGAAACTTGGAAAAAACAAGCTAAAGAAAAAATTAATCTTATGAAAAAAGGTAAACTTACTGAAAATGAAGTATATGAGTGGATTTTGGAAAATAAATAAAGCAAAAGTGAATTGAAAATTTATATATTCAATTCACTTTTGCTTATTTTTAAAATTCTAGTAATATGAACTATATTGTGGAGATATATCCATTTGCATAGTAGAAATTATTTTATCATATTCATTTGAAATTACATTTAAGTCCTTATCCATTAAAACCATTTTTTTATTGTTATTTTTAACTAAATACATATCATCATATACATCAAGAGCAGTTGTTTGTAGTAAAGTTCTTCCTGTCATATCTATGATTATAAAATGTAGTTCTGGTTTTTCATTTGAATTATAATCTTCTGTACTATCTGCTTGTAAAATCACTTTGTTATCTTTAATATCGTTTATAATATATGTGTCAGGAATTGTTATTTTATTTCCGTTTTCGTCAATCCAACCATTTCTTTTATTTTCTTCATCTTCAAATCCTATATATCCATTAGTAAAAGTATCTAATGTTGCATCATCTTCATCAAAATCTGTTAAATATATTATGCTTGTTTCTTGCTCGCCATTTGTTTTAGTAATAGTTACTTTATGCTTGGTATTGTTTGATGCTAAATAGTATGTATTTTCATCTTCGTCATAGTAATCATCATAATAGTATTGGTCATCTGCTTCCATTTCGTTATCATCTTCATATATCGGTTCTATTAGTATAGAATAATTCTTATTAGTATAATAGTATTTTGAATTTTTTTCATTTAAAGTAATAGTATTATCATTATCACTTTTTTCTAATATTTGTTGAGTCAGTTTCTTTTCTCCTCTTGTAAATGCTTGAAGGAAAAATTCAAAGGATTGTAAATATGCTAATCTATAATCTCCATCTTTATTAAACATTTCTAACATTTGTGGTGTGAAATGATTATCTATACTTTTTAAATATTTTTGTAAATTTCCTGTTATTTCTATACTATTGTTAGTTTTTGAAATTATAAAAAATTTATCATTCTTTTTAGCAAATGCAATATAGTATGTACTATTATCAATTTCTATCTCATTAAAATATGTTACTCGATCATATTCACAAGATATTTTTTCTTTTCCTGCTTCATTTATAAATCCATACTTATAATTTTTTTCGACTGGAATATATAATTCCTTTGTTTTAGCTCCTTGTAATGTGGTAATGTTATTATATAGTTCTGATAATGACTTTTTCCATTTGACATCATTTACTTTAGTTATCAATAAAGAAACTAAAATCATTCCTAAAAAAAATATAACTAATATTACTTGTATTATATAATACAAAATTAAATTTACAATTTTCCTTGATTTACTTTCTTCTATATATTTATCTTGAAAATGTATATATATTAATTGCATTAGTACAGCTATTATGCTCCAATATGCCCCTATTATATCAAGTATATTGAGTATTGCAAGTATAATAACTCCAACATATGATATTATTTGAATTACTTTAGGTCTATTTTTCTTTATTCTTATAAAATTAATTATTACTAATACTATTGGTATTATTCCGAATAATATTTTATCTATCCATTCTATGACATCACTTTCATCTACAATTCTAGCTAATGATGTATTTATTGCACTCCATACTTCACAGAAACCAAAAGCTAATTGCCAAAAGCATATTTTTTTATCTTCTTTATTTTGAATAGCACAAATAATATTTAATATTCCTACTCCACCATATACTAGCACCATTATTATTTGTATATTATTTAATAAAGTATCAATTATAAAGCTATCATAAACTGATTTTCCACTATTTTCTCCTGACATCATACTAGATAGTAAGTAACTTGTTGAAAAAGCTAGTATATAAATTGATGCTACTGCTATAATATTTAATATTGCAACTAAACGATTCGTTCTTTTTCTATTCATGATTACCTCTTTTCCTTTGTATAAATATTATTTTATACTATATTTTATATCATTTTTTGTTACTGTAAAAACAATTGTATCATTTCCAACACTACAAGTTATTTTGTTTCCCTTTACTGTTGTATTTGTAATTCCTAATTCTTCTTTTAAATATGTAGTAAATCCACTTTTTATTGCATTTAGATGGTTTCCCTCATCTGAAAATTGAGAGAGATTTCCCATTTGATATGCAAGTATAGCTGTTTCTGCAAAATCAGAAGCTGTCATTTCTTGCTTACTACTTGAAGAATAATTATACTTATTATATTCGTTTTCTATAGAAATTCTCATTGCAAATATTCCAATATCAACAACTAAAACAATTACTATTATAATAATATCTAGCATTAACGATTCAAATCCTTCTGGGCTTTCTTTAGCTTTTTTAATTTTATATACTAACATCGCTATTGCAATTATTAAACTTACAATTGGAACAATCGGACCAGGTATAATTATAGATGCAAACCCTAATAAAGCATAAACAAATTTCATCATATGTCTATCTTCAAACATTTTTATTACCTCCATTCTCTTTTTCTTCATATTTTTCATAAAACCAATCTGTGCTTTCTTTGTACTTTTCTGGATTATCTGCTTTAGATAAATCTTTGTTAATTGCAAACAATATAATTAAATATAGTATTGTGAATATTTCTCCAAAAAAGAAATCATAACCCAAAAAAGCAAAATCTACTATATCTTGAATAGATGAAAATATAAAGATAATATCATATATAAAAATCCAACCTATCGCTACCATTGAACAAATAATATATCTTTTTGCCCTAATTTCATCATATTTTGACATATAGTTTCTAGCTATTATCAAAAAAATCATAGATACTATTTCAAAAACTATACCAAAATCAAATTCTCCATACAATAAAGGTGCAATATATGTCATTATACTAATTACAATTAATAATATAGGGGCAATTGTCTTATTTTTTGCTTTATCAACATTTACTTTTTTTATAAAATCTTTTTCCTTTTCTTCCATTTTAGGCTCCTTACGATACTTTGTTTTGTTAAACTTTTATTAAGTATTTAAAAACGAACATTTTGTTCTTCATCAAATAAAATTAAATCATCTTTATCTAATCTGTCTTTTTTCTCTTGTATATTTATTACTTTAAATATTTGATAAATTAGTAATATATTAAGTAATAAATGTAATATCAACATAGCATAACTTTTTATTTTAAATATATTATACATTTCCATACATTCATCTATATAATATTCTTTTTCTGTTTTTATGCTTAATCCACCTATTCCTATATCAAATTTTGAATTATTAGCTTTTTCTTGTATATCTTGTTCTAAATAAAACTGTTCAAATTTATTCTTGTCATAAGTTGAATCATAGCTTAATTTTATTCCTAAAAAAACTAACATTGTTACTATAGAAATAACTAAAATAATTGCTAGTTTCTTTATTAATGCCTCTTTGCTTTTAGAAAAGAAATTAGCAATTGCAACTATACCTAATAAAATTAATAATACTACTGAATAAACATTCATAAATACACTTTTAATACTTTCAATAGGGTCTATTATTGATGACTTGTGTATAAACAAATATGCAATTACTCCAACTATTAAAATGATAAATGTTACTATCATTTGCATTAGTACATATGTATTATCTAACGGAATATAGTACATTCTTCTATAATAACAACCATAATGATGTCTATATCCACCATCAAAATTATTATTTTCTTCTCCACCAATATTATTGTTAATCGATGGCATATCTCCTCTCCCCATAAAAGCCATAATTCTTTCTCCTACTCTTTATTATTTTCTATTCCTAATAATATTTTAACATACCCCCAAAATTTTAACAATAGTTTTTTGTACTTATTTAGATATATCTTAATAAGTTTTAGTGGTATTAAGTTATTTATAGTTTAACTTTATAATTTATATATAAATAATTTTTACATTATTAAGTAATACAAAAGGAGGATACTTTTATGACTTCTATGGAATTAGTTGGATTTAATACAAAATGGTACAGATATCAAAATAATTTAACACAGGAACAATATGCTAATAAAACTAAATTTAAAATGGCTTATATTAGTGTTATAGAAACTGGAAATGCTAATTTGACTTGTAAAAATATTGATTTTATAGCAAAATCTTTTAAAATAAAGCCAGAACTTCTTTTTAGTGAAGAAACTGCAAAAATGGCTAAAAAGTTGCCAATTAGAGTCGATATGTATAACAGGAAATAATTATCTACATAATCATCTCCTGTTATTTTTATCATCTTTGTAAATCCCATTCTTTATCTCTTTCTTCGTATTTAAGTTGTTTTTCTGCATCTAAAAAAGTATTAGTTTCATTTTGAAAATCTCTAACTAAATTATCTTCTGCTCCCATATCAAACTTTTTACAAATCCAATGTATGAATTTATCAATAGTTTCGTAGAATTTGTCTATTATTTTATTTAATCTACTATTCTCTTTTTCTAAACCTTTTATTTTACTTTTATATTTCCATTCAATATCAAATTCTTTTTGCTTATATTCACTTTTTATTTGTTCTACTTGATTGTGTAAATCTTTATTATCAGCTAGTATCTTATTTCTTTCTTTTTGATACTTTTCTGCTTCTTCTATAACTTTTGTTTGTCTTGATAATTCCTTATGCAAATCCATATTATCTTGATATAAATTTTGAATTAGGTCATCTTTTGGTTTTATGATTTCTTCTAAAATTTTTTCATCTCTTTTCTTTGATAATCTGTTAATATTAATGTCGGTAATATTAGGAACATCTGGTAATTCTAATTTTATATTTTTTAGAGTTTCTTTTGTCTGTTCATAATTTGTTATACTTTTATATTCTTTTAATGTATAATGAACTCTGTCTGTTTCTTCTTTTGGTAATCCTCTTTGCAATTCAAATCCATTTGACACCATATATTCAAAAAAAGCATTTTGTAATTGTCTGTAACTATCTTTGGCTTTCCAAAATTCACTACAAGCTAATTTATCAATAGGATTTCCTTTTTTATCTACTGTATGAACAACAGGTAAAAAAAGTAAGTGCAAATGAGGAGATTTCTCATCATAATGCACTTTTGCAGATAAAATATACTTTTCGCCTAAATCTTTATATTCACAAACAAATTTATATGCAGTAGCAAAATATCTTTTTGTTTCTTCTTCTCCTATTCTTTTGAAGAAGTCATTATCTGATGTAATCATATATTCACAAGCTATATTGCTTACTGTTTTTATTTGTCCTTTCAAATCATATTTCTTTAAAATTTTATCAAATTCTTTCACATAATTAAATTCTGGATCTTTTAATGAATAGTTTAGATGTGATTTTGTCCTATCTATATCCTTATTTGAATAATGTTTGTTCTTTCTTTCATCATGGCGATATACTGCCATTAAATTTTCTCTTTTGTATTTTGCATTTCTTATTATTGCATAACTCATATTTAACCTCCTCGCTCGTGTATATTCACACGAATAAAATTTCTTCTTTGAACTTGCTCAAAAGCACTTTTCTAAAATGTGCAGTAAACACACTACAACACTTTTTTAACGCTACTCGCTAAAAGTGTTAGTGTGGCAGGGAAAGATAAATTTTTCCCCACACCCCTTTGCCTAAAAAATATCTTCATATTTTTTAGGTTTTAGTTAAAATTGCTATTCGCAACTTTAACTACAAAATCAGCTATCAAAGTAGTCTACCTACTCTAATAGCTGATTTTGTATATGCAAATGTCATAGCTTATACTAGCATATCTGCATTTGCATATAATTTAGTAAAGTCATAGTTTGTATAATCTCTTTGTTCAAAGTTAGCTCTTGACTTTCTAAAATTTTGTTTTGCATTATTATATTTACTTATATTTTTATTATTATATTTATTATCCTTAAACTTTTCTTCAATAGGGGTATTGAAGTTTTGTTGGAGAGGGTATTTAACTTTTGTTAAATAGGTATCTTTGTTTTTGCTTATTGGTATTAATTTTCTCATTTCTACTTGTTTACTATTCTTTTTGTATATCAATTCAATGTTAATATAAGTTTTATCTTTTAATGAATTTACTAATTTTGATACTTGGGTTATTGATATATTTAGTAACTCACTCATGGTTTTGTTTGTTAAATAGCAATAGTTATTTTCTTTGCTTAAATATAAAATTATTGCATATATGATTTTTTCTTTATCACTTAATTTTTCATCTGTTAATATTTCTATTGGTATCCATATACCTTTTAAATTTAAGTTAGACATTCCCTCACCTTCTTTCGTTTATTCGCTTTATTTTTAATTTTTAGCCATTTTAAATTATTAGTAGAGTAATTTTACATTTTTTCTAATGTAGGCAAAAAATTTCCATAAAAATAAGCCTTAGACTTATTTCTAAATCTAAAGCTTTATGCTCTTTCAAATTTTGCCGACAGTGTCGACAAAATTTAAGACTTTCTATTCTTCACTATCTTGCTGTTTTTCTATTTCTTCAATGTCTTTAATATGCAATTCAATATCTTCTGCTTTTGGTAATTGTGATTGTAAATATTCTGGAATATCTTGTAATAGTTTATATTCACTAACTCCAACTGGTTTATTTATATCTTTTAAAGCATATTCAGCAATTAACTTATCTTTATCTTGACATAATATAATTCCAATTGTTGGATTATCTCCCTCTTTTCTTAACATATCATCTACTGCTGATAAATAAAAATTCAATTGACCTGCATCTATTGGCAAAAATTCTCTTGCTTTTAATTCTACAACAATATAACATCTTAATTCTAGATGATAAAATAGTAAATCTAAAAAATAATCTTTATCGCTAACTGTTAACTTATATTGATTTCCAACAAACGCAAAACCTGTTCCGTAGTTCTAATAAAACATTTTTAATTTTTGTTATCATTGCTTCTTCAATTTCTTTTTCTTTAACTTGACCTTTTAAAGCTATAAAGTCAAAAATATAAGGATCTTTCAATGTTTGTATAGCTAAATCACTTTGAATATCAGGTAAAGTATTTTCAAAATTTGTTATTTTATCAGCTATTGCTTGTCTTTCATATAATTTATTTTTTATTTGATTCTTTAAAACATTAGTAGACCAACCATTTTTTATAGTTTCATTTATATACCATTTTCTTTCTTCTGTACTTTTTATCTTGTCCATTAAAATTACATTGTGATACCATGTAATTTGTGCAAGAACCTCTTGCACAAATTCAAAGTCTGGATATTCCGATGCAATTTTTTTCATATATTTTAAATTTCTTATTGAAAATCCTTGAATATTTGGAAATTCCATCTTTAAGTCTATTGATAAATTATCTATAAACTTATTTCCCCATTTACCATTTTCTAGTATAATTTTCCCAATGTGCCAATACATAAAAATTAGTTCTTTATTAACTATTTGCATTGCACGATATTGAGATTTTACAATTTCTTTTTTTACATTTTCTAAAATTTCTTTATATTTGCTTATTTCTATATTATCTTCCATATTTTCCTTCTTTCAAATTATGCAAGAGCCTCTTGCACAATTAATAATTTCATATTATTTTTGTCATTATATCACTTATTTACAAATTTTTCATTAAAAAGTTAATTTTTCACATAAATGATTTCATTTAATATAATTTCTTCTACTCTATGTTTTATATTGTTCATCTTTTGTATCCACTCCATTTGATTATTTGATTTTAATTCTTCTGTTATATTTTCTTTTTCTGCCATTTGCTTTGTTAAAAATTCAAATTTTTCTTTGCACTCATCTTCAATATCTAATAAATAACTTTTTAATTCATTATCTAATAACATTTCTGTATATTCTGGTATCTGATATTTTTTCATATAGTTTAGTTTTAATCTTCCGTATTTGCCTATAATTCCTATTCTTCTAGCTTTTGGAATTATTATATTAGGCATATAATAATCTCCCTGTAATGTGTATTCTATTCCTGTTTTTTCATCAATAAATTTTGCTTTTAATTCTTTGTTCTCCATAATTTTTAAATCTCCTCTCATTTTTTTAATTTTAATTTGTTATTATAAAATCAAAAAAGATGAAATTGTTATTATTTTTTACAATTCATCTTTTAAATATGTGAAAATTTATAAATTACTAAATTGTTTGTAGGAGGAAACCTTTGCTATTACTACATTTTAATTTTTCGTCATAAGAGAATAAAATCGTTATTACTAATGCAATTAGTGTAATTCCTTTTTTATTTTCTTTTATTAAAATACTTGTGTGTGTGTGTGTGTGTGTGTGTGTGTGTGTGTGTACAGTTTCAAGGCTTTCGTGTTTTATATTCATCATATTTTTCTCCTTCATCTTTTGCTTTATTTTAATTTTACTATACACTTTTTATTATTGTCAAGTTGAAAAATTGCCAAAAGGGACGGGTCTTTTTGGCAACTTGTTATAGATTAGTATAGTATTAAGTTATAAATAATAAATTTATGAAATGATGAATGCAAGTGAAATTATAATACAAATTATTAAATTAACAAATGGGAGAATCTTGGGACTTGTATTTGAGAGGGGCCTATTTGTTAATTTTAGAATTTGTTTATAATGTAGCACAGCCGAAGAATGAAATAAATTTATTATTTATAACTGAATATTAGTTTAAATTTCAAGAAGTTGCCAAAAAGACCCGTCCCTTTTGGCAACTTTAAATCACATTATTATTTCTATATTATAAACCCCGTTTTCCTGCAACTTTATTAAATTTTCAGTTTCTTCGCCATTAATCATAATCTTCTCTATACCTGTATTTTTTCCATTTGGATTTTTCACTAAAATATTATAAATGCTCTGCTTCCATTTATATTGTATTTGATATTCTTTCCATTCTTTTGGAATACATGGGTAAAATTTCAAATATCCTTTTTCTATTTTTAAGCCTAAAATATATTCTATTCCTGCTTTGTAATACCAACTGGCAGATCCTGTGTACCATGTCCAGCCTCCTCGCCCTGCTAAGTTTCCTACTCCGTATATGTCTGCTGCTATAACATATGGCTCTACTTTATATTTCTTGCTTGCTTCTTTTGTTCTACTATGCTCTATTGGGTTTATCATTCGGTATAGTTCTAATGCTTTGTCTCCAAATCCTAGTAGCGTTTCTGCTAATATTACCCATATTGCCGCATGTGTGTATTGTCCTCCATTTTCTCTAACTCCTGGCATATATGCTTTTATATATCCTGGCTCTAGCTTTCCTTTGTCAAATGGTGGATCTAATAGTTTTATAATTCCATTTTCTTTATCTATTAAATGATTTTCTAAGCTTTCCATTGAAATATATTTTTTGTCATTTTCTCCTGCATCTGAAATTATACTCCAGCTTTGTGCAATGCTGTCAATTCTACATTCTTCATTTTCTATACTTCCTAATACATTACCATCATCCATAAATGCTCTTTTGTACCATCTTCCATCCCATCCATTTGTATTTAAACTTTTCTTTAATTTTGATTTTATATCTTCATATTTTTGTACTAGTCCATCATCTTTTCTTTCTTTACAAATAGGAATAAATCTTTCTAAAACATTATATAGGAAAAATCCAAGCCATACACTTTCTCCTTTTCCTTTGCTTCCTACATTACTAAATCCATCATTCCAATCTCCTGTACCTATTTTAGGTAATCCATTTTCCCCAAAGTTTAAACTTCTTTCAATTGCTTTAACACAATGGACATAGATACTGTCTTTAAAATCTGTATATTGATATTTGTCATATCTTTCTAATTCATCTTCTTTTAATATCTCTCCTTTTACATATGGAGTTTCTATATCTAGTATTGTATAATCTCCTGTATATTCAATATATTCTGCTGTTAAATAAATAAGCCATAGTAAATCATCTGACATTCTTGTTCTAATTCCTTTATTTGTTTCAGGATGCCACCAATGTTCAACATCTCCATCTACAAATTGATGTCTACTATGAATGATAATTTGTCTTTTCAATATTTCTGCATCTATATATTTTAATCCTAAAGTATCCTGCAATTGGTCTCTAAATCCAAATGCTCCTCCTGATTGGTATAATCCACTTCTTCCTAGTAATCTACTACAAATTATTTGATATGGAATCCAACCATTTAAGAGAATATTAACAGACTCTAAAGGAGTATACACTTGTACTTTTTCTAATAAATCCTTCCAGAATTTCTTTACAACATCTAACTCTTGTTTACAATTTTGCACTTTACGATATTTATATGCAACATTTTTACAATCTATTATTTCTTCATCTGCACCTAAAATCAAAGAAATTTCTTTATTTGCAAAACTCTCTAGTTCAACTTCAATTTCATATGCAAGACATGGCTTTTTACCTAAAGAATTTTCACAATTTAAAGCTATTTTTTTCAAACCATCTGGATTACTAATATCACCTAATCCTAAAAAGAAATCTTTGTCCCCTGTATATGATTTAATTTCCTCACTACAAGATATATAAATTTTGGTATTTTCAAATTCATTCTTATACAAATTTTCTGCACACAAAATATTATTATTTTTATCATAATTAGTTTCTATATAACCATTTGATTTTAATTCATCTTCCCCAATAACAGGTTTTATATAATAATATAATTTTAGCTTTTTACGGTTTGGCGTTATATTTTTCAATTTTAAAATACTAACTTTACAACTATCTTCTTTTGGAACAAAAACATCTAATTCCTGTTCAATTCCATCGCTTTGATGTAAAAATGTAGCATATCCAAATCCATATTTAACATTATAATTTTTGTTATCAGGCATAGGGTTTAAACCTAATGACCAACTTTTCTGATTTTCTGCATCTTTTAAATAAATTATTTCACTTGGAATATCATAACTAAGATTATTTTCCCAACTTGTTACTCTATTTAATCTACTATTTTTGTACCAACTATATCCCCCCATATTTTCTGTTACAATTGTTCCAAACTTCTCATTTGCCATAATATTACTCCATGCCGTTGGCAAACGATTTTCTTTATTTACTTTTATTAAATATTCTTTTCCATCTTCTGAAAATGCACCATATTCATTACAATATTTTAAACTCTCTTTATTTTCTAGTATATCAATATCATTTTTGTCTTCATCTGTTAGCACTGGTACTTCTTGCTCTTCTCCAATTTCACGATACTTTTCTAAATATTCTTCTTCTAATTCCTTAATATTATTTTTTAGACCACCTTTACTACTATCAATACACATTGTAGCAACAAATTCTAATAAATTTATATCTTCTTTATTTACTTCTTCTTTTGATAAAATGAATATTCCACCTTTTATATTTTTTAAATAACTCATTTGAGTATTTAAAATAACCCCTTCTATTTCCTCTTTCACATAATTTTCATAACTATGTTTTTCTTCATCTAAAATTACAATTTCTGTTTGTATATTTTTACTTTGGAAAAATTCATATGCTTTTAGCACTTCTCCAATTACATATTTATCATTAACATCTTTAATTTTAACTAATATAATTGGTAAATCCCCAGATATTCCATATTTCCACAATTCTTCTTGTTTGTGTTCTTGTATAGAATTTTTCTTCATTGCTTGACTTTTTATAGGATTATTAAACATTATATATGATAACATCTTTTGATATATTTCAATATCTGTTCCTTTAATTCTTAAATATCTACTTTCAGCCTCAACTCTTGCTTTAGAAAGTTCAAATGCAGTTTTTACATTTTCTGAACTTTCATATTTCTTCAAGTTTTCTTTTGCCATTTCTTCGCTTTCTCCAACTGAAAGTACTAAATCTACATTTGCTTCTTCTCCTGGCTTTATTTTAATTGTTCTTTTTAATGCAATAATTGGCTCTGTTACTAGTCCTATCTTTTTAGAAAGTGGAATTGAATTTTTAATCATTTGAGGAATTCCTAAATTTCCTCTTCCTATAAACTTTTCTTCATTTATTTCATATTCAAAATCACCAATTTTCTCACTATTTGTGGATAAACTAGCCATTAAATATATTTTTTGTGAACTTTGTTCTCTGTTTCTCCTTGTTACAACTAAACTACCAGTTTCTTCATCATAATTCATAACTAAAAATAAATTATTAAACGCTGGATGAGCATAATCTTGTTCTTTTGGAGATAATACTGGCTCAAAATATGAAGTAATTTCTAATATTTCTTCTTCATTACCATTATTTTGTAAAGTTACCCTTCGTAGTTCTACTGGCTCATTTGAAGCAACTGTTGTTTTTATTTTTGTTTTTATATTTCCATTTATTATTTCTTGTTCATCTTTATCTGGCATAAAACTAATTTGATAATTTTGTTTATTTTCATTGTGTGGATAATATGAACTCCATATTTCTTTGCTTTTTATATTTTTAATAGTAAAGAAAATTCCTTGTGGATAGTCATCTGTAGGTTTAAATCTATTAATATAAATATCTTTATATTTACTGATTCCTTCCCCTATTTGATTTTTGGCAATTGTATAATTTTCATTTGCAATTACATTACCTGATATTAACTTTTCGTTAATCTTGTTGTATGTTGTTTGAATGTAATCCTCGTAATCTTTATATTTTAGTTTTTCCACTTTTTCTTTTTTCTCCTTTGTTATAATAAAGGTATCTGGAATTGTTTCTTGCAATAGTATGCTTACTGCTTCTATTTCTGGGTTTTGTATAAATCTTTTTTGCAATATATTTTGATTTATTAAATTATTTATTGAAAGTAATATTAGTCCTTGATGATGTGACATATAAGTCTTTACTACACTAGATGTTTTTCCTTTTTGTACTCTTTCTGGTGTATAGTCTATTGATTCGTAAAATCCATATTTGCTGTACATTCCTTCTTGTTCTAGTCTTTTTAGATTTTTTATTTCTTCTATTGGCTCATCACAAATAGCAAGAATGCTACCATAACTTGAAACTACTAGCTCATCTGCTAGTCCTCTTTTTAGTCCTAACCACGGTATTCCAAATGCTTTATATTGATAATTAGAATGAAAGTCTTTTAAATTAAATGCCGCTTCTGAAATTCCCCAAGGTATATTTAATTTTTTTGCATATTCCATTTGACTCATAAGCATAAATTTTGAAGATTCATCTAATAAACTTCCTTCATATTTAGGAATATTTATATTCGGCATCAAATATTCAAAAGCTGTACCTGACCAAGATACCAAGCCTTTATATTTGCCTAAAATGGTTAATGTTCTACTTAAATAATTCCAATGTTTTGCTGGAATATCTTTTTTTGCTATTGCAACTAAACTTGCTTGTCTTGCTTCTGATGCTAACAAATCATAATATGAATCTGTTAATTTTCCTTCTTCAATGTTATATCCTATAGAAAATAATTGCTGTTCTTTACTGTATAAAACTGAAAAGTCACAAGAATTAATCATATTTTCTATAATATTTACTAAATAATTTAGCTTTTCTTTATCAAGTTCTATATTTTCTTTATTAGGATAATTAATTAAATTTTCTAAAAATGTTTTTGTTACATATAAATATCCAATAAAATTACCACTATCAACAGTTGAAATATATCTTGGAATTAAAGGTTCTTTGGTTTTCGTATTATACCAGTTGTATAGATGACCATTCCATTTTGATAAACTGTCTATTGATGTAATTATTTTTTCTAATAAAGTCACTGCATGTGTTAAATCAATATATAATAAGTCATATGCTGAAATAACAGAAAGTAAAGATAGACCTAAGTTTGTTGATGATGTTCTTTGTACTATTAAATTTCTTCTATCTTCTTGATAATTATCTGGTATTAAATAATTGTTTTCTTCGTTTAAATAAGTTTCAAAAAATTCCCAAGTTTTTCTTCCAATATCTAATACATATTGTTTTTCTTGATTATCTAATAATTCTATTGCTGATTTTTTTGAATTATCTTTGCTAATATACCACATTATAAATGGTACAAAAAACCACAAAATCCCTACTATGCTTGCAAATATATTTTGTCTAAGGAAGCCTATTCCAATTGCAATAAGGCCTGATAATACATTTAATGCCATTTGATTATAATATGATATTAAATCAGATTTTGCTTGTTTTTCTGCTTCTTCTGAAGTTGTCCATTCTAATAAGTTTTTGTGTGAAACTTTCATTCTATAAATTGTTTTTATAATAGCTTTAGTAGAAATATATGCCTTATATGGTAAACATCCAAAAGTAATAATTCCTCTTAGAAAAGCACCTTTTAAACCTGAAATTTTAGGTGTAAAAGTTTTTTGTTTTTGTTCTCCTTCTTTTTTGAAAATAAGTTTATTAATCATTTCTAACAAGCTTGGAAATACACTAATTGCAACTAATATTAATACAATTGGCCATATTTTTTTATAATACAAAATTCCAATAGCATTACTATATATAATTGCAACTATTAAGCTAAGTTCTAATAAACTTCTCCTTAAATTATCAAAAATTTTATATTTAGAAAGCATATTTAGTGGACTATTATTTCCCAGCCATTTAACAATTTGCCAATCTCCTCTAATCCATCTTGAGAGTCTATTTATAAAACTGTTGTATTTAGTTGGGTATCCATCCATTAATAAAATGTCTGATGCTAAGCCACATCTTAGATAGGATCCTTCTAACAAATCGTGGCTTAATACAGTATTTTCTGGAATAGCATTTTTTAATACTTTTGAGAAAGCTTTTAAATCGTAAATACCTTTTCCAGTAAAAATCCCCTCTCCAAAATTATCTTGATAAATGTCTGAAATTGCATTTGTATATGAGTCAATTCCTCCTGAGCCAGCAAATATTTTTGTAAATAAGTTTTTATAACTAATAGTTAAATTAATTCCGACTCTTGGTTGCAACATTCCATATCCATCTACTACGATATTTTTTTCTTTGTCTATTATTGGTTTATTTAAAATATGTGCCATTGCTCCTACTAATTCAAATGCAGAATTTAAAATTAAGTCTGTATCAGCATCTAATGTTATAATATATTTTATATTTGCATTTCTTAGTTGTTCCTTGTTTTCTTCCATTGTGTTTATTCTAAAAGGGTTTTGGATATTTCCTAATATATATTCATTAAATTGGTTTATCATTCCCCTTTTTCGTTCCCATCCTAAATAAGAAGTTTCTTTTTCATTCCATACTCTATTACGATAAGTAAAATTGAAAATTGGCAAAGTATTTTCTTGTTGATTTTGATATTTTTGATTTAATTTTTTTGTTATTTTTATTGCTTCTTCTATAATATCTTCATCAAATTTCTCTTCTTTTCTTGTGCTTTGTGTACAATCTCCAAGTAATGTAAAATAAATATTTTCTGATTTGTTTGCCAAGTAATAAACTTCTAATTTTTTCATTAGTTCTTGTACTTTTTCTTTTGAACTAATAATAGTTGGTATTATTACCATTGTGCTATTTTCTTTGTTTAAGCCTTCAGATAAATCAAGTTTTGGTATAACTTTTGGTTTTACAATTTTACTTAATATATATTGTATTATTTGAATTGCTAATTCTGATGCTGGTATTAAAAATACTATAAAACTAAGTAAAAATATCCATTTATTTTTTATTTGCATATTTAATAAGTAACTTATTCCTAATGAAAAAATTACGGTTAAAATAGAAATTGATAAAGTAAATATTTTTACTTTATTGTTTGTATTTAATTTTTTTCTTGTTTTGTAATTCAATTTTTGATAGAGTTCGTCTATTCCATTGTCTATTAGATAATATCCAATATGAGCATATTTGCTTCCTTCTGGCTTTTTTTGTGCTATTTCTAATATTTTTCTTGTAATATATATTTCTGATATTTTTGTTTTCTTTGATATTTCTTTTATTTTATTTCTATAAATTTCTTTGGTACTGTTAGTCATTTTTTCATATACATTTGCTGGATCCTGTTTTAATAGTTCTTCTACTCCATTTACTTTTTCAAAAATTTCTAAAAAGTTTATTCTTTGAATTTTTTTAATACTTGTTATACTATTTGCAATTGATACTTTTCTAACGGCAATATCAAAATGTTCTTTTTTTATTATTTCTGATACTGTTGTTCCTGTTAGTTGTACTGCTTCTTCCAATGCATTTAAATAACTAGATCCTTTTTTTCCATATCGTTTTAGTATATATGACATATATTCTATAAATGAATATTTCATGTCATTTATTATGTCTTTTTGAAATCTTTTTTTAGTGTTATTTTGGAATGTGCTTTCTGATTTTTGCTTGTTTTCGACTAGTCTTTCTACTATGTTTTCTGCTTTGTATTTTTGAATTTGTGCATTGTAAATTTTTTCGCATATTTCTCTTATATTTTCTATAATTGCTATTTGAAGAAATATTCCAATATTCCATATTTCTTCCATGCTTAGTGTTTCCTTTGTTTGATAGCTTGATAGGTAATTTTCTAAGTCTTTTTTTTCTATTTTGTTGTCTGTGTATGCTATTATTTCTGATGCTAATACATATATTCGTGCAAATCCTTTGTATTGTCCATTTGCTATTCCTACAAAATTTGTGTATTTTTTTATTGGTAGTTCTTTTTGTATTTGTTTTGCTGTTTGTTCTATTATATAAAAGTTGTCTAGTAACCATTCTCCTGCTGGGTGTATTCCTATTCCTAATTTTAGGTGTTCGTTTAGTAAGTAGTATACTTCTTGTATTATATCGAAGCTTTCTAGCATATGTGGTACTGGGTATGTGTTTTTTTGTGTTCTATTGTTTAAATTATGGTTTGATGCAATTTTTTGTAAGTGGCTCTCTAGTTGGTTTTTGTCTAGTAGAGTTCCATTTATTTTTAATATTTTGTTTTCTTTCAAAAAAATTCCACTCCTTGCAATTATGTTTTACACATATTGTTTGCAAGAAGTGGAAATTTTATACTTTTTAGATTTATTTAACTATATAATTTTTTATTAATCTACTCTTTCTCCATCGTTGTTATCAGTTCTATCAGTTTTTCCTTCTTCATTTATTATTCTTTCTACTTTTTTATTTTTATAGTCAGCAATAGCATCTACTAATCTATTCTTATATTCTTCCTTTACTGATATATCCGTTTTATCTTGTTCCATAGAAATGGCGTAATCTGTTCCTGCCATAATTACTTCACCTAATATTGCAGCTTCGTTGTCTGTATATTTGTCTACTGATTCTTCATCATCATAAACTCTAACACATTTATTATCGTCATTTCTAGCTATTTTTTGTTTTTCTAATCCTTTTTCTGTTTGTATTTCTACTGTATATAAACCTTTTTCGTATGTTTCAGTTGAGTCATATTTACTTCTTAAAATGTCATCTCCATTTTTAGCTTTGTCTTCAATCATATTTATAGAATAAATATCTTTATATATTGATATATCTTTATCATTATATTGTGTCCCATTATTTGCATTATAATCTCCAAGAAATGTACTTTTTATGTATTTTAAAACAGCAGATTTGCTTGGTAATGAGTCTATCTTTTCCTCTATGTTTTTCTTCATTTCATCTTCTTGTTCTTCTAAATCCACATGAACTCCATCAAGAAATACTTTTCTTGAATTATTTTTGTCAGCATTTTCTATGTTTATATCTTTTTCAGTTTCTACTGCGTCTATATTAATTGTATCTTCTGCTTGTGTTATTCCTTTATCATTAGTTTCGTTAAGTAATTTTTGAGTATGCATTCCTGCTCCAAATGCTGTTGTAAGTCCTAGTGCTGCTAAAATTCCTCTAAATGTCATTGTTCTTTTCATTTTCCTTGCTGTTCTTTTTATTATTCTTTCTTCTTGTTTTGCTGTTAGTTCTCTTCCTTGTTTTGCTAACTGTTCCCTTTTTAATGCTATTATTGGCTTAGCTTTTTCCATAACATTTCTATCAAATATTTCTTTTAATTTTCCCTTTTTTTCATTTGCTTCTTTCCCCATTATTTTTTCCTCCTAAAATTATATTACAATAAATAATTTTAATTGTCAATTACTATATTTTTCTGCAAATTTTTTCATTAGTGGTATTCTTCCATTAAAAAATCAATTAAATATATTATTTTTATTCCATCTTCTGATGTATTTGCATATAACTTGTCCAATGTTAATATAGTTTTTTCATAATTATCATTTATATTTTTTAATGATTTTAACTCTCGTGTTTTCACATTTTCATCTAATATGGATAAGGCTACTTGATAATATTTTTTATCATTAGATTTTGTTGCAATAAAGTCAACTTCTAAAGAATCTTTTTTTCCAACTGTAACTTCGTATCCTCTTCTTAATAATTCAAAATATATTATATTTTCTATTATATGTCCTAAGTCCAAATTATTAAATCCTAAAATTATATTTCGTATTCCAGTATCTACAATATAGTATTTTTCTAATGTTTTTAAAATTTCTTTTCCCTTTATGTCATATCTAGGAACTCTATATATTATATATGAATTTTCTAACATAGTTAAATAGTTTATCACTGTATTATGAGTTATTTTAGTTCCTTGACTAGTTAGATAATCTGCTATTTTTTTTGAAGATATTAAACTTCCAATATTACTCATTAGAAATTTTAAAATCTTTTCTAATAATGTTGCATCTACTAGTTTATTTCTTTCTACTACATCTTTCATAAATACAGTATTGTATATTCCTTTTATTGCATTTTCATATAAATCGTTATCATTACTTAAAAGGATTGCTCCTGGCATTCCACCATATTTTATATATTCATTAAATCTATCTTCAATGCTTGCATTTTCATTCATTTTATTAAAATCTAAAAATTCTTTAAATGACAATGGTAGCATTTTTATTTCTATATATCTTCCTGAAAGATATGTGGAAAGCTCTGATGAAAGTAAATATGCATTAGAGCCTGTTATATATATGTCACAGTCAAAGTCCACTTGTAAACTATTAACACATTTTTCCCATTCTTTTACTCTTTGTACTTCATCTAATAATATATAATTTTTTTGTCCTTTTTTTATATTTTTCTTTATTTCATTATACATATCCTTGTAGTTAACTATTTCGTCAAATTCAAAAGACTCAAAGTTCATATATATAATACTTGTTCTTTTGTCTTCCTTAATTAACTTTTCTTTGAATAATTTTAACAAACTTGACTTCCCACATCTTCTAATACCAGTTATAACTTTAATAAATTCTGTGTCTTTATATGCTAGAAGTTTATCCATATATTTATTTCTTTCTATCATTTTTATCACCTGAATACATTATAAGTCTATTTAGTTCTCTTGTCAAGTTTTGTTATTATAATAACAAAACTTTTAAATGCAATATGTATTTGTTTATAGATTAACAATTTTTAAAATACTTTTATTCGTCATAAAAATAATGAATAATGCCATTATAAATTCCCCAAGCTAACCTATTTTGATAGCTATCATCAAGTAATTGTTTTTCTTCTTCTGGATTAGACAAAAAGCCACATTCAACTATTGCAGTTGGAATTTCCACATTCTTAATAATATAGATATTATCTATTTTCATTGCAACTCTGTTGTTTTCTTTTTGAATTGACTGATTTAAATTTTCTTGAACTTTTTTTGCTAGTTTAGTACTTTGTTCATTTCCATCTTTATAGAAACATTGCCAACCATAATATTGTTGTTGTGGAATTTTGTTTAAATGTATTGACACAAAAATATCTGCACTACTTTCATTTCCTATTTTTACTCTATTTCGTATGTCTGAAATTTTCTTTTGTTTTAATGTTTTGCTATCTATATCATAAATTGCATTTTCGTCTGAACGAGTTAATATTACTGTACATCCACTTTGTTCTAATAAATTTTGTACTTTTAATGTTATATTTAAATTTGTTTCTGCTTCTGTTGTCCCATTACTACTCTGAGCTCCGTTCGTCTGGCACTCCATGTCCTGCATCTAAAACTATAGTTTTTCCTGAAACAGGTGTTGATGTTGTTTCTGCTGTATTAATACTTTCATTTGTATTTGTTATATTGTTGTTTCTATTTCCTATTTGAATTGAGAATGCAAGTAGACTTACTATTATGCCTACTACAACAATTTGTATTCTTTTTTTGCTTAAAATAATCATAATAAAAAACTCCTAATTAATATTATTTATAATATTTTATTAAGAGTTTTTATTTTTATTACTAAATCTTATTGTCTCTACTAATTTATATTACAATCTTTAAGATACTTTTCTACTAATTTTATTAATTCTTTTGCCGTATCAATCTGTAGTTTTGTCTCTTCATCTGTTGGAATAAATTCATCATCATAATCACTGTCTTCTCTAACTTTACTTGCCTGACTAATTTTTTTGCTTATCATTCTAGGAAACTTTTCTGTTTTTATGTAATATTGATTAAAATATGCCAGAACATCTTTATGTCTTTTGAAATCCACTCTTTCTAAAGCAAGTACAGCTTTAATTGCATGAAAAATCGCATAATATGCTCTATTATTAGCATTTAAATATCTTTTGTTTTCATAGCTAAATTCTGCATCAGATAAGTCTTGTTTAGCTCTTTCTAACCTATAATTAGCAAATCCATTTATTGTTAATTTTTTATCCACGTAAAACCACTCCCTCTTTTTGAACATTCATATAGAATGGTATTATGTTAATTCTATTATTATATTTTTCTATATTTCTAACAATTGGAGAAATTATAATATCATTTTCAATTTCTAGTTCACATGCTAACTCACGTATTTTCATTCTATATTCGGAAATTTCTTGTTCATTAAAATCAGTTAAAATCATTATATCAATATCAGAGTTTATATCATAATCTCCCCTTGCATAAGAACCATATAATATTACTTTTTTTAACCTATCTCCTATTAATTTTGATACTTCCATCAAAAATTGTTGTAAAATATTATCTATCTTGTCAGGCATACTTTTTCCTCCTTATATTTCTTCATTTCTTCTTTTATCAATTGCATAACTACTTCCCATTACAGATTTAGCAGCATGTTTTACTTGTGCACCAACCTCTCCTATTTCTAGTATATTATGGAATCTTCCTTCATCTGCTACTACTACTCCAATTGATAAAGAAGTCAATGGAAATTGTTCTATAATTCCCCTTCTATTTGCAACTTCAATATATCCTTTTTCTAAATCTTCTTCTGTAAAAAACTTTCCTACTTGACTATCAAAATGTGCTAAAATTTCTTGACATTTCTTATCACAGTCACTTCCTGGAATAATTGCTACAAAGTCATCTCCTCCAATATGTCCTACAAATGTGTCATTTAGTTCACTGCTATGAATTGAATCTAATATTGTTTGTGCAGTAAATTCTATTATTTCATCACCTTTTAAAAATCCATACACATCATTATATGCCTTGAAATTGTCTAAATCTAAATATAAAACTGAGAATGTTTCTCTTTTAGATAATCTCTTTTTTAATTCTGCATGTATTTGTACATTTCCAGGCAATCCTGTTAATGGACTCATTCTTCTATTACTTGATAACAATCTATTTAGATTTTTAACTGTATAATACAAATATTGTTCATCTACTGGTTTTTTTATAAAGTATTCTACTGATTCTTGTAGAATTCTCATTCTATGGCCTTTATCTGATTTTGATGAAACAACAATTACTGGCGTTATTGTATTGTCCTCGTCTTTTCTAATTTTTCTACATAAATCAACTACATCTCTATCTATTGCATCTTCGTTTATAACAATTAATGATGGAATATTTTTTAATGCAATGTCAATATCTTCTGTTTTTACACTAATAAATTTGTAGTCTTTATCATTTTTAAATAATTCTCTAAATATGAATATTGAAGAATCATCATCATCTATTATATAAATTTCTTGTACCATTTTATTCCTCCATATGTTTCTTACGCTAATTATATACATAAGGAATATTTTATTTCAAGTGTTTTTAGTTCTTTTTTCGTCTGTATTTTTCAACTTTTTTGTTTAATACTTCTGTTATTTCTTTTGTATTAATAGCTGGGAATGCTTTTTTTAATCTATGTACATTCCTGTATAAATGTATAATTGTTCTGTTTCTTTTTTTCTTTAACTTTTCTACAACTTGTTGTATGCTTTCTGTAGAAATTGCTTTTTCTATATCTTTTTCTTTTTTTAGTACTTTTATTTCTTTTAATTTTTCTTTGATTTCTTTGTTTAACTTTTCTACTTGTTCTAATGTAGATTGAATATTTTTTACTTTTACAATGCTTATAATCATATCTATAAACATAAAAATAGCTATGATACCAATTATATAATATAATAATGTTATATCAACTTTGGATACTAAACTTTCAATAAATGGATGTATGTATTTTACTAAAAGTACTGCAAGTCCTCCCCAACATATTGAATTTACTAAACAAACTCTTCCCTGAAAGTTGAATTTCTGGTCTGAATAATCCCAATATTTTGTTTTAAATATTTTTTCTAGCATTACTCCAACAATATATTCCCAAAATGTTAATACTATAATACCAGTAAAAAACAGTAATACTAATCTATTTTCGAAGTTTCTTAACAATAAAAATAATATTATTGACCCTATTCCATAAATTGGACAGAATGGACCATGTAAAAATCCTGTATTAATTAGTTTTTTTTCACATATTGTTCGCACAATTGATTCCATAACCCATCCTAAAAATGAGTATATAATAAAATATGTTAATATTTCAAAAAGGTAATTCATTGTTATATAGTCTCCTTTTAGTTGTTAATAGAGTAACCTCCTACCAGTATTATAGTAGTAGGAGGTTATTTTTATTTGTTAACTTTGACTCTTGATACTTCACTTACATTATTTACATTGTAAACTCTTATTTCTAGTTTGTTTTCTCCATCATGTAATGGGTATGGATATTCTAATTCTTTTCTTCCATCTAAGTTTAACATGTATTTTTCATCTTCATTAATTATGAATTCTACTTTTTGTAGTCCTTGTTCATCGGTTGCATGAATTATAAAGTTGTCTGCTCCATCTGTTGTTACTTCTACTTTTGGTTTTGTTACTCCATTAACTTCTTGTTTCTTTGTTTCAGTTGTGTTGTTAATGTCTACTACCACTACTGTTAATGTGTGTAATCCTTTTGGAATTTCTATTTTTTGTTCTATGTTCATATAGTTTATATCTATTCTTTCTTCCTCGTCCTCATCCCATCTATATGTTAGATAAGATAATTCATTTTTTCCTTCTGCTGTTACTTTTATATTATTTCCTTCTGGTGTAAATTCTATTGAAATGTCTCCTGCTAATGTATATGTTTTTTGATATTTGGTTTCTTGTCCTGTTACATCTGTTGCACATACATTTAGTGTATTTGTTCCTGTAATTATTTCTATTGTTTGTTCAAAATTTTTACCTTGACATTGTATTTCTGTTGGTTTCTCATTATTCCAATAATAAGTGAATTTTGCTAAGTCTTTTGTGTGTTCTACTTTTATAAATACTTCTTGTTCTGATAGGTCTTCTACATGTATTGTTGGTTTTGCTTCGGCATATGCTTTTTTTGATTCTTGATACATTGAATAGGAACCGCTTCCTATCATAAATACTCCTAGTATTATTATTGCAATTGCAAAGAATTTTATAATTGTCGTAACTTCAACTGGACCAGCATTGTTACGAGATTTCTTTTGTTTTTTATTATCTTCTACACTTAATATTTGGTTCACTTTTTTTCTCCTCTTTTGGTTTTCCCTTAAATTATAGCATAGCAATTTTAAATTGTAAATATTTTTATTATATTTTATTATAAGATAGTTACAGTTCAGTCAAATTTTTTTACTCGCTCCCAGAAGTTTATATTTATATATTTTTTCGTTATCCCCATTCTAAAAATCCTAACAAAAGTTCATAGAACTTTTGAGGATTTTTGAACGGTCCCCACAATTTCACTTCAAAATATTTAAATATAAACTTCTTCGCGCTACTTAAAATATTCTACACTGAACTGCAACATAAAAATCGTTGATAAATCAACGATTTTATTCATTAAATATTTACTATTAGTTTTGTGTGTATGGTAACATTGCAATATGTCTTGCTCTTTTTACAGCGATTGTAATATCTCTTTGATGTTTTGCACAAGCACCTGTAGTTCTTCTTGGTAAGATTTTTCCTTTATCATTAATAAATTTCTTTAATTGGTCAGGATTTTTATAATCTAACTCAAAGTTTTTATCGCTACATAATAAACATACTTTTTTTCTTTGTTTTCTAAATCTTGGATTGTAGTCTTCATCATAATTTTTATTTTTTCTATTTTGTTTTTTGTCTGCCATTTTATATTTCCCCCTCTCTTATACTTAGAATGGTAAGTCATCACTTGAAGATACTTCGAAATCAGCACCCATATTTCCAGGAGCAGTATCTCCAAATGTATTTTCAAAAGAAGCATTTGCGTCTCCTTCTCTTTTGCTGTCTGCAAAATATGCTTCTTCTGCTACTACTTCTGTTACATAGTGCTTTGTTCCTTGGTCATCATCCCAAGTTCTAGTTTGTATTCTTCCGATGACTCCAACTTGTTGACCTTTCTTAAAGTATTTGCTGCAAAATTCCCCTAGCTTGCTCCAAGCAACTATATTGATAAAGTCTGCTTGTCTTTCTTCTCCTTGTCTTACAAATCTTCTGTTTACTGCTAAACTGAATGATGCAACTAATGTATTGTTTGTTTGTGTGTATCTTACTTCTGGGTCTCTTGTTAATCTTCCCATTAATATTACTTTGTTCATTTCTATCACCTTTCTTTACTTTTAATAAAGGCCCCTTCTTTATTTACTATTATTTTTTTACTACGATAAATTTGATAATATCGTCTGTTATTCTGTAAACTCTTTCAAGTTCTGTTATTGAATCTGGTTTTGCTTCAAAATTGAATAACATATATGTTCCTTCGTTGAATTTTTTGATTTCATAGGCTAATTTTCTTTTTCCCATATTTTCAACTGATTCAACTTTTCCGTTTTCATTTATTAATCCTGTAAATTTTTCTTCTAGTGCTTTTAGTCCTACTTCATCTACATTTGGATTAACAATGATAATACTTTCGTATTTGTTCATTATTTTCACCTCCCTTTGGATATAAAACCTACATTTTTTTAATGTAAGTAGAGATTAAAAAATACTTTTATTATGTATGTAATTTTTATATTAAAATAGCTATGTATTTTTTAACATAGCTATTCTATCATATTTTTTTTTGTCTTGCAAGCATTTTTAACTATTTTTCCCTATAGTAGTAATTATTCGTTACAATTTACAGCTTATTTATATTTACTTCACTAAAGAGTTATCCTATGGCATTTCATTTGTAAATTTATCTTTATATATAACATTTTCAATTTTTGCTTGATTAACTTTCTTTTGTAATTCCATAATAGGAATAGGCAAAATTGAAATAGCTAAAGTTATATACCATTGAGTTTGATTTAATTGAACTAATTTAAATATCTCTGCTAAGCTAGGTATTATTACTACAATTGTCTGCACGAAAAATCCTAGAACAAAACTTCCTATTAAAAATTTATTTTCTAAAATACCAACTTTAAATAATGACTGTTCACTTTTTATATTAAAACTGTGGACTAATTCTAATAAACCTATTGCTATAAATGCCATTGTTCTTCCAACTTCAACTCCATAATATTTGTTTCCTATACTAAATGCAATTAAAGTTAACATTCCAATCATTATACCTTCTACTATAATTTTGTTCCATAGACCATCTGCAAAAATTCCTTTTCTAGCATTTATAGGTTTTCTATTCATAATTTTTTTGTCAGGTGGTTCTAATCCAATTGCTATTGCTGGTAAAGAGTCTGTTACTAAATTGACCCATAACAGTTGAATTGCTAAAAGTGGAGATTTTAATCCTAATAGCAACCCTACAAATATAGTTACAATTTCTCCAATATTTGTTGCAATTAAAAAGTGAATTGCTTTTTTTATATTATCATATATGTTTCTTCCTTGTTTTACTGCTTCAACTATTGTAACAAAATTATCATCTGTTAAAATCATATCTGATGCATTTTTTGCAACATCTGTACCGTTTTTTCCCATTGCTATTCCTATATCTGCATTTTTTAATGCAGGACTGTCATTAACTCCATCTCCTGTCATAGCAACTACTGCACCTGTACTTTGCCATGCTTTTACAATTCTTACTTTATGTTCTGGTGTTACTCTTGCAAATACAGAATATTCTTGTATTTCTTTTTCTAATTTATTTTGCGGTATTTTATCTAATTCTTGTCCTGTTACTGCTTTATCATATGGACCTAATATATTTAATTCTTTAGCTATGGCTTTTGCAGTTGCTATATGATCTCCTGTAATCATAACAGTTTTTATTCCTGCTTTTTTACAAGTTTTTACCGCTTCTTTTACACCTTCTCTTGGTGGATCTATCATTCCTATTAATCCTACAAATATTAAATTATTTTCTATTTCCTTAGAATCTATATTTGTAGGTAGATGTTCTACATCTTTATATGCTACTGCAATTACCCTTAGAGCCTTTTCAGCCATTTGTAAATTCTGTCTTTGTATTTTTACCTTTTCTATACTTGATGTTCTTTCAATATTGCTACCAATTTGTCTTTGACATTTATCTAAAAGAACATCTGGCGCTCCTTTTGTAATAATTCTATATTTATTTCCTATTTTATGAATTGTTGTCATCATTTTTCTATTTGAATCAAATGGAATCTCTCCTACTCTAGGCATTTGATGATATAATTCTGTCTTATTTTTCCCATAGTTCAATCCATTATTTACTAAAGCAACTTCTGTTGCTTCACCTGATACTTCTAATTGACTATTTCTGTATGCAATATCACAATCTGTACACATTGTGGCTAATTCAGTTACAAAATTTATTTCTTCAGATTTTATTTCTACTACTTTCATTTTGTTTTGTGTTAAAGTTCCTGTTTTATCAGAACAAATAACACTACTACTTCCCAATGTCTCTACTGCTGGTAACTTTCTTATTATTGAATTTTTCTTAGCCATTTTTGTTACTCCAATAGAAAGCATAATTGTTACAATAGCAGGTAAACCTTCTGGTATTGCAGCTACCGCTAACCCTACTGATGTCATAAACATTTCCATTGGCTCAATATTTTTTATTAAACCTATTAAAAAAATTACTATACATATTGCTAAACATACTACACCTAGTACTTTTCCTACTTGACCCAATTTCTTTTGTATTGGTGTTTCTGGTGCTTCATCTTGAATAATCATATTTGCTATTTTTCCTACATTTGTATTCATACCTGTATCTGTTACAACTGCCTTTGCATGTCCATTTACTACAATACTTGCCATATATGCCATATTAAGTCTATCCCCTAAAGGTATATCTTTTTTACATATCATATCTGCATTTTTCAGTACTGGCTCTGTTTCTCCTGTTAAACTAGACTCTTCTACTTTTAAATTAAAACTCTCTAGTAATCTACAATCTGCTGGTACATAATTTCCCGCCTCTAAAATTATTAAATCACCTGGAACTAATTTCTCTGCATTAATTTCACTTGTAATTCCATTTCTTATAACCTTTGCTTTTGGTGGAGTCATTTGTTTTAGTGCTTCAATTGATTTCTCTGCTTTTGCTTCTTGTACTACTCCCATTATTGCATTTAAAATAACAATTGCGATGATTATTATTGAGTCAATATAATCATTTTCTCCTTGTATTGTTGATATACCAGCTGAAACTATTGATGCCACAATTAAAATGATAATCATAAAGTCATTAAATTGTTTTATGAATTTTACTAGTAATGTTTCTTTAGGCTTGTCTTTTAATTGGTTTATTCCATATTTTCTTTCTCTTTCTTTGCACTCTTCTTCTGTAATTCCATTCTTTCTATCTGTTTTAAGTAATTTTATTACTTCTTCTTTTCTTAAAGTTTCCCACATATTTCTCTCTCCTTTGTAAATTATTTATTAAACTATATGTGGCTTGTACTAAATTTATTACAGTATTTTTTATAATATAAATTTAAAACTACTCGCTCCCAGAGGATAGTATGGAATCTTGCTGCCTTACATAAATTTATAACTATTTAGCTAACCTATTTTTCAGTTGCATAAATTACATACTAAAAATATGAAATATATGGATATAAATTAGTCATAAAAAAAACACCATATAGTTTTTTTGTCATATTATGTTGTAGAGGTGTTTTTATGATAATAAATTCAGTTATTTTAGCAATTTCTAGTAGTATTGATTCACTTGGAATTGGTATTACATATGGTATAAAAAATACAAAAATATCTTATATAGCGAAGGTTGTATTATTTTTAATATCCTCAATCATTTCTATTATCTCTATTTGGTTTGGAGACATTATTAAAAATATATTTCCTGAATATTTAATAAAATTAATTGGAAGTAGTATTTTAATTTTTATGGGATTTTTTATATGTTTTCAATCTACACACAATAACAATAAAAAAAATATGCCAATAAATAATTTTAAAAAAACTGAACAAAGAGTTTATAGTTTTTTTATTGAATTTTTAGGAATTACAATAAAAATTATTAAAAATCCTATTTCTTCTGATTTAAATAATTCTAATGTAATCGAACCAAGAGAAGCCTTGTTTTTAAGCTTAGCATTATCTTTAGATAGTTTTTGTATTCGGCACTTGTGGAAGTATTATTGGTATTAATACTATGTTTTTTCCTATATTAATTAGCTGTTTTCAACTTCTTTTTTTAGAATTTGGAAGTGTTTTAGGAAGAAAATTGCATTCTTTTACAAAGTTACCAAATAATATTTGGTCAGTTATATCTGGCTTGCTATTGATTTTTATAGGTTTAATTAGACTTTTTATATAAAAGTTATAAAATCAATTTATGGAATAAATTTGTATACAATGTTTTATATTATCGAAAGGTCGGAGAATTTCCCTATAATATAACGAAAGAACTTAAATAAGTACATTTTCGTGCTTATTTAAGTTCTTCTTATATCATTTATTGTATTACATTCCTAATAATTTTAGTTCTACATTTTCCATTTTATATTTTCCATCTACTAATTTAAATTCTGCTAATGTATCTTCTAAAGTTTCTTTATTTTGTCTCAAATCAGTTGTAAAATATAATTTTATTGTTGAAATTTCTACTTGATTTGTAACTATTTCTTTAAATACTTCTGCCATATGCTTTTCATCTTCACAAATTAAAATTAATTGTGGTAAACTAGAATATCCTGAGTCTCCTGGCACAAAGTTTTCATAGAAATCTTTATATAATCTCATTTTTTCAACTAATTTTTTTTGCCAATCTAATTCTCTTCTTACTGCTTCGAATAAGAATTGAATTGATTTTGAATTTTTTGTTAGTTTAACTGCTCCACCTGATGCCTTAAAAACTTTACCTGCCATTTTTGCAGTAATTGCTGGTTTTACTGTGTAACTATCAAATGCTTTTACTTTTCTTAAATATGCAATTAAAGTTTGGTTTCCTGCTAGTCTTTTCTTTATCATTCCTACTGGTTTTGTGTTGTCTGATGGTTGCCATTTACATTCAAGTTCTTTTGAAGTTAGTAAATATTTTCCCATTTTTTCTAGACAATATATTCTATATATTCCTTTTCCTTCATCTGAAGTAAAGTAATATCTTGTTAATATTTTAGATTTTACTAATTGTTCTAATTTATTATTTAGTTTATCTTGTGATTTAGGGTCAATTCCCTTTATTTCAAGCATTTGATATAATTGTCTTGATGTTATAAATTCAAATTCATTTACTAAATCTAATATTGCAAAATGAATTTCATTTATATGTCCTATGTTTATTTTATGTACTATTTGATTCATAGATACATATCCATCTTTTCCATCAAATGTTTTTATTTCACCTTCTCTTATTGCAAAAGGTGATACTTGTGCTTTAATTTGGTTATCTTCAACCATTTTAATTCCTCCTTTTACTTATATTAATGTATAAAAAATAATATATTATAAATCTTTAGCTAATAAAATTAAATTGTAACATACTGTTTAAACAATAATTAATTTTACTTTCTTTTTGTCTTTATCAATTCTCTTTATTAGTACATTAATATCTTGTCCATATTCTAGTCCTTCTTGATATTCTGCCATTCCTACTAAATTAGGAGTAAGTTCTATAAAAATCCCATTTTTATTTTTTTCTGTTTCTCTCACAATCCCCTTTGTTGTAGTTCCTTGTGTGAATTTTTCTGCATTTTCTTCCCAAGAACCTAGAGTTTCCTTATAAGATAGAATGACTTTTCCTGTTTCTCTATTTATAGATTTTACCATAATATTTACTTTTTGTCCAATTTTTAGCCTTTCATATGGTGTTTTAATTCTTGCAACTGATAAATCTTCTATGTGTACTAACCCTACAATTCCTCCACCTATTTCTACAAATGCTCCATATGGTTTAATATTTTTTACAATACCTGTTACTGTTTGACCTTCTTTTAAGTCATTTTTTATCCAATTAAGTGCTTCTTCTTGTACCTTTTTTCTGGATAATATTACTTTATTATCTTCTGTTACTTCTTTGATTTTAAATTGAACAAATTTATGAACTTTTCCTGTACATAAATTTTCTTTTGGAAGTCCTGTACCTTCAATATTAATTGCTTCAACTTCTGTTCTTGGCATAATCCCTGTTAGACCATTTTCAAACTTTACATACAAATTGTATTGTTCGTCACATTCTTTTACTAGCCCTTGTAATATGTTTCCTTCTTTAAAGTATTTGTTTACATTTTCTCCGTTTAGTTCTGTAACCTCATTTTCCCATCCTTCTGGCATAAATTTCGGTATGCTCATTTGTTTATTTACTCCTTTTTCTTCTGTTTAATTCATTATATATATTTTTACTTAAATTGTAAATAGTTTTCAAATAAAAAATTAGATAGAGCCCTACAGGACTCTACCCAATATGTGAACAAAAACAACTTCATATACATCATATGCAATTGAGATTAATGATATCAGTCTATAGAATACTGATATTGGCATTAACAGTATTTTTGAAATTCCCTCAATACCTGCAAATTTACCATTGATAAAAGTTATTATTATTGATATTTTCTTAGTATATATGTATATATTATATGCTAAACATAAATCAATAATACCAAATATCAAACTGACTCCAATTGCAATTGCATCTCTCATATGGTTTGAAAAATAATCCTCTGTTCCATAGAACTGTATTAGATGATTACAGTACATTTTATCGATTATTAATGATATTGTAATCAATATTTGGTACTTTCACGCATTTACAGTTACTTCTGGTATGTTGTTGAAGAATTTCCTTATCCGTTCCATCGTTTCTGTTCCGTAGTCTTTAATTTTCTCCATGTCATTTTCCTCCTGAATCTTTTTTGTGCTTTCTTCTAAATAAGTACTTAGAAGAATGAACAGTTACTGCGTACTTATATTATAACAGAATTTTACATAACTTTCAAATTCATTATGGCAATTGCTTAAAATTTAATTATTTTTTATAGTTTTTACTTCATCTTCAGTCAAATATCTCCATTTTCCAAGAGGTAAGTTCTTTACTCCAATTCCTGCAATTTTACTTCTATGAAGAGCAAGTACTTTATGCCCAATCGTCTCACACATTTTTCTTACTTGCCTATTCTTTCCTTCGTGAATTGTAATTTCTAATCTTGATTTTCCTTTTTCTTCATCTGTTTTTAATATTTTTACTTTTGCTGGCTTAGTAATATAGTCTTCTATTTTTACACCTTTTCTTAATTGTTCTACTTCTTCTTTTTGAACCATTCCCTTAATTGTAACTGTATATGTTTTATCAATTTCGTGTTTTGGATGTGTTACTTGATAAACAAATTCTCCATCATTTGTAAGAATTAAGGCTCCTGATGTATACATATCTAATCTACCAACAGGAACTAATCTTTTATTTGTTTTAACTAAATCTAAAACAGAATCTCTATTAAATTGATCTTTTGCAGTTGTTACATATCCTATTGGTTTATTTAATAAAATATACACATAATCATTTTGTGGTTTTACTTCTTTATTTTCAAATTCAATCTTATCTTGATTTTGAATTATTTTAGTTCCAAGTTCTGTTATTATTTGTCCATTTACTTTTACTTTTCCTTGTAATATTAATTCTTCTGCTTTTCTTCTTGATGCTATTCCACAATCCGCTAAGTATTTTTGTAATCTTATTTGTTCCAACTTTTCACTCCTTTAAAACAGATATCTCTAGTATCAAATTTTCGCCACTTTTTGCAATTGTTTCAAATATTTTTTATCACTTTATATATATTCTAATTCCCTTATTATTTTTTCAAAATATTCTGGCATTTTTGCTTCTAAGAACATTTCCTTTTCACTAATTGGATGAACAAATTTCAAACTTTTTGCGTGCAGACATTGACCTTCTATTCCCCACTCATTTTTCCCATTTGAATATGTTGTATCTCCTATAATTGGATATCCAATTTGTGATAAATGTACCCTTATTTGATGTGTTCTTCCTGTTTCTATTTTTACCTCTAATAAAGTACAGTTATGTTTTGCAAATCTTTCTATTACTTTAAAATGTGTAATTGCTTCTTTTCCATTTTTTACAACAGCCATTTTCTTCCTGTCTTTTGTGCTTCTTCCTATTGGCATATTTATTGTTGCTTCATTTTCTTTTACAATTCCTTTTACTAATGCTATATATGTTTTTTTAATCTGATGTTCTTTTATTTGTTCACTTAGTTTAATGTGTGCTGTATCATTTTTCGCAACAATTAATATTCCTGATGTGTCTTTATCTAATCTATGTACAATTCCCGGTCTGATTTCTCCCCCTATTCCAGATAAGGAGTCTTTGCAAATTGCCATTAGACTATTTACTAAAGTTCCGTCAGGATTCCCATTGCCTGGATGCACAACCATTCCTTTTGGTTTGTTTACTACAATTATATCTTTGTCTTCGTAAATTATTTCAACTGGTATGTCTTGAGCTTTTAAAGTTGTCTCTTTTGGTTTTTCTTCTTCAACTGTAATTTCATCGCCTTGTTTAACTTTATAAGATGCTTTTGTTTTTTTATTGTTTACTAATATTTTTTCCTCTTTTATTAGTCGTTGTATAGTAACCCTTGAAATTTCCTGTGCCTTTTCTGATAAATAAGCATCTATTCTGCTATCTTCTTCTGTGTTATCAACTACAAACTTTTTCATTATTTCTTATTTCTTCTCCATTCGTTAACTGTAAATACTGCAAATATTGCAGCTATAGCCACCCATCCTATTATTGTAAATATATCTGCTACATTAAAAATAGGAAAACTTACTAGTTGGTTAAAATCTATAAATTCTATTACATATCCTCTAATAATTCTATCTATAACGTTTGAAATTCCTCCTGCAAAAATAAATGATAAAAATATTTTTAGTTTTGTATCTACATATTCGTTTTGTGTTGTTACAAATTTAAATATAACACTTAATATAACTAAATTTGTTAATACATACATAAAAGTTGAGCCTGAACCTATTCCATAAGCTGGATTTGTGTTTTCTGTTACACTAAATTTTAATACATTAGATATAACCTCAATTTCTCCATTATTTATTATACAAATTTTAGTAATTTGGTCAATTAAAACAATACCTATCACTATAGCTAATAAAATAATGTATTCTTTTTTTATTTTTTTGTCTTTTATATTCTTTTTAGCTGTTTCCTTTTCTTCATCCATCCTTAGTCACATTCCCTTCTTAAGAACTTTTATTTATAGAATTCATATTTACTATTCATTCAATGTTTACTGTTCAGACTAAATAATTTAAAATAGCGCGAAGAAGTTTATATATTATTACTATTTCTCTCATAAACTGTAAAATAATTATCACTATATAATTCCTTATAATTTTTATCATTTGTTCTAGTTATAATCATATTCATCTTTGAATTCTTATAAGTAATAACATGTGTTATATCATATTTCTCAAATATATCTTCATAAAATTTACTAATACCTGATGTTTCAATAAAGTCCATAAAAATGTCGTCTTCTTTTCCACTAAACTCTGGTGCATATAAATCTGCTCTAGAATCAATAAATACTGGTATTCCTCTATAAATCATATAACTTCCATAATTATATTCATTATAAAATCTAGCTTGTCCTAAATCAATATGTGTTAATATGTAATCACATGCTTGTACTGGATAAGAAGATTCGTCTATATATTCATCATCAAATTTATCTTTTGCAAAATAATATCCTAAACCTAATACTAATATACAAGTTATTATAATACCTATTTTACCAGCAATTCTTTTCTTCCATTGTTCTATTAGTTCTTCATTGTCATATGCAATTATTAAGTTTGTTATAAGTCTATTTAAAACTACAGAACCTACAATTGCAAACATAGTAACTTGTCTTCTTGATATTAACATTAAATAACCTAATCCACCTATCATAAATAAGTCACTTAATTTGATTTTTACCTTTGTAAATATTAATGGGGCTAATACTAAAATTATAGCACACATAGCTTCTGTTTCATTTGCAATTGTCATTGGTAAGTGTTCATTTATATTTTGTGTTGTATTTCCTTCCATTGTTTTTGCTAGATATGTGTATGGCTCTGTTCCTAATGGTGTTAATAGTCCTGTGAATGCACATATCACCATTATTAATATAAGCCATTTTACATTATCATTTTTTGTTAGTTTAATTTTATATGGATTTTGTAGTTCTTTCGTTCTTTTGATTTTAACTTTATCTATTTTGGCTTTTAATTCTTCTAATTGTTTTTCTAATTTATTTATTTTTTCGCTATCACTTTGTTTATTTTTTAATTTCTTTATTTTCGTTTCTAACTTTCTCGTTTCTAGTTTTCTATATATAACTAATTCTCCAAGTGCTGCAATTATATATTCTCCTATATATGGTAGGTATAATACAAAATAGAATGGAAATACTGCTATGTGTAAATTTGCAATTAAAATTGGTATAATAACTAATCCTACTCCATATCTTTTTTTCTTGGTTTCTAGGAATTTTTCTATAAAATATATTGTTAGTGCAAATAGTATAAATGTAACAAGTTGAGCTCTTGCAGCTATATATCCTCTTATTACATACATTACACCTATTGTTAAAATAAATGATAATACTTGATTTTTTGTTAGTTTTGAGTTTACTAAATAAATTGTTATTCCTAGTATTACTGCTAAAATACAAGTTGTTACATATATTCCTGTCATTCCAAATGTATTGTAAATTAAGTATGTAATTAAATCATATCCCCAATGTGGATATGTATACCCTAAATCTTCATGCCATGAAAATGGGTCTTCCATATCCACCCCATATTTTGCTATATGCTCTCCTACTTTTATTGTGTAATATGTGTCATTTTGCAGTGTAACTGGAGATAATGCTACACATATGATTGCAATTAAAATAATTGCTAATATTGTGAATTTTACTGTTGATGATATTCCTTTTTTCTCTTTTGTTTCTTTAACTTCTTTCTTATCCATTTTTGTTCCTTTCTAGTTTTTTTCAATTATATCAAAAAAAGTTTTAAAAGACTACCCTTTTAAAACTTTTTTTATTTTATTATACAGCTTCTTGTTCAGTTGTATCTGTTTCTTGTTCATTCTTGCTTTCTTCTACTACTTCTAAGCTACCTACTGATACCTCATAAGCAACTCTTTGTTCTACTGTACCATCTTCAAATTTCTTTTCGTAAGTTCTAGATTGAACTCTACCTACTATTTTTACTTGTGTTCCCACTTCTACATCTTGGCAGAATCTAGCATTTCTTCCCCATGCAATACATGGTATGTAATCAGATTTGTTATAAGCTCTATTTACTGCAAGTAAAATATCAGATATTTCTCTTCCAAATGGTGTTTGTCTATAAATTGGTTTTTTGCATATATAACCTACTAATACTACTTCGTTTGTTACTATGTCTTTTTTTACAATTTCATTTTCTTCTTCATTTTGATTTTCTTCTACTTCCATAATGTCTTTTGTAAATACTGTTAATACTAATTTGTTTCTTCCATTGTCATAACTATTGTATGATCTAAATTGACCTTTTACTAATAGTGTTTTTCCTTCTTGTAACATATCGTCTTTGATTAGTCTTTCTGATACTGTAACTGGTATAATGTCGGCATTTCCGCTTAAACGATCTATTGATAAGTCGAAAATGTAAAAACTTTCTCCATATATTTCATGACTAAATCTTTTTTCTCCTGTAACTTTCCCAACTAATGTTAAATAGTTGTTTTCTAAATAATTTGTATCCAATTTTATTCCTCCCTATATTTTAATTTTCATCTGTATTTTTATTTACGTACTGTTGAATTACAGTTATTATTATACAACATTTTTTTGGTTTTGTCTACATAAAAAGTTAATTTTTATAAAAAAAGTTAGATTTTTCCTATATTTCATAAATTATGTCATAAGCATAAATTGTTAAAATGATATAAATTATCATTATTTCATAGGTTTTAGAATTACTATCTTTTATTTTTATTCTTTTTTCTTCTACTTCTAATAGTTTATTCTTTTTGTTTTTTATATTTCTTTGTATATATATTAATATGTCTGTTTCACTTATACTTGAGACTGTTATTGTTGATTTTTGGTTTAGTCCATACGTAATAATATTTGCTTTTTCTTCTCTTAGTATGTGAAATGTTTGGTTAATATCTGTATTTAAAAGTATATATTCTGCATTTATACAGATTTTTTTTAAGTTACTTTCATAATTTTTTAGTTTTTCTACTTCATTATTAATAATAATTGTTTCAAATTTGATATTTTTTATATTTTCTATGCTTTTGCTGTTGATATGAATTAAGTTCAATTGTTTTTTTGTGTCCTTTTCTTTTATTTTTTCTTTAATGTTTTCAAAACATTTATTATCTGAAATAACTCCAATAAATGACATTCTTTCTCCCCTTATTTATTTATAATGTTATTATTTCCTCAATTGGTAATTTTATACACTTCTATTCTTATCTTCTATAATGAGTTATGTGCTAATAAATATTAATTTTATTTCTTTACTTGTGTTCCATTATTATTAATTGAATAATTTTCTTGATAAATTAAATCTGATACTTTTACTACTTCTAGTCCTTTTTCTTTTATGTTTTTTAATAGCATATCTAAACTATCTGCTGTATGTTTTGTTCCATTATGACTTAGTATAATATCTCCTGCTTTTATTTTGTCTTTTAGTCGTACCCATATTTCATTTCCTGTAATTCCTGTATAATCTAATGTATCTAAATTCCATTGTATGGTGTAATATCCTTTATCTTGTGCTGCTTTTATTACTGTATCATTGTATTCTCCATATGGTGCTCTATATATTTTTGTTTTACTTCCTGTTACTTTTTCAATTTTTTGATTACTTTTTTCTATTTCTTCTATATTTTCTTCGTAACTTAAGTTATTTACATGTGGATGTGTGTCACTATGACTTGCTATTTCATGACCTGCTTCGTGAATCTTTTTTACTGCTTCTGGAAATTTTTCTATCCAATCTCCTACCATAAAAAATGTAATTTTTGTGTTGTTCTCTTCTAATATTCTTAAAATATTATTTATATCATTATCGTTCCAAGCACAGTTCATTGTGAATGCTACCTTTTTTTCTGTAGTTTCTACATTATAAATAGGTAATAGTTTTTGTGCTGTACTTGATGTTTGTACTGTATTTATTTCGTTAGTTGTATTGTGCAGACTCCCTGCTATACAAAATAGTAGAACAACTGTCACAATTGATACTGTATATGTGCATATTTTTTGTTTGTTGAATACGAAAAACATAAAAAATCCCTCCAAGTTAAAGCTCTTTTAATTGTATGCTTTTTCTTGAAGGAAAATTCTAATTTATTTCATTTTCTTCTAAATCAACTAATACCATAATTTAAGCTACAATAGATAACCATTTTAGTTATCTATTAACATTAATTTTTCCAAATATTCCACCATAAATAATGGTATATTAATCAAATTATCATCTTTATTTAAATTTTTCATTGAAAATCTAATCCTTATCTTTGGTTTATTAATTTGATTATAAACCTTTAAACTAGTATTATTCACACTTTTACCAGCTTTAACTTCAATAGGAATTATTTCATTTTGATATTGAATTATAAAATCTATTTCATATCTATTATCAAATGTATAGTAATATGGTTTTAGTCCATTTGCAATTAATGTCTGTAATACATAATTTTCTGTTAAAGCTCCTTTAAATTCTTGAAATAATTTATCCTCTTCTATGATAATTTTACTATTTAAATCTGTTTTCTTTCTCAATAAGCCTACATCATTTAAATACATTTTAAATGATGCCAAATCATTATAGCTAATAAGTGGCATGCTAGGTTTTGTTATATTATATATTTTATTTACTACATTTGCATCTCTTAACCAATTTACAGCACCTTCATATTCCCTTGCTCTAGCTCCATCTTTTGCAACTTGATACAAAAATTTCTTGTTCACTTTTGATATTTGAGATGGTATACTATTCCAAATTATAGAAATTCTATTAGCTTCTACATTTGTAGTGTGTTTAGAAAAATCACTCTCATAAGATTTTAAAATGTTATCTTGTATTTTATTTACTTTTTCCATATCTTTATATTTTATCCATGAAGCTACAACCTCTGGCATACCTCCTATTATAAAATATGCTTTTAGTTTTTCACTTAATTTATTAAAAAATATGTCTGGAATGTTCTCTATTTTTTTAATTGAATTCATATAATCAACTAAATTTTTTTGTCCGTCTGCCTCTAAAAACTCTGTAAATGTCATTGGATACATATCTAGAAAGTCTACTTTACCTACTGGAAAAGATGTATGCGATAATCTGATTCCAAGCAATGAACCTGCACTTATTATATGATACTCTTTGGCTTCTTCTTCAAAATATTTTAGTGAATTTAATGCGTTTGGACATTCTTGTATTTCATCAAAAACAATTAGTGTTTTTTCTGGTACAATTGCTTTTCCATAAACAAAAGCCAATTGTTCTAATATACTTGTTGGATCTTTTGTATTTTCAAACATATTGTGTAATTGTATGTCATGATCAAAGTTAAAATAGGCAACTCCATCATAGTTTTCTTCTCCAAATTGTTTTATTATATATGTTTTTCCAACTTGTCTTGCTCCTCGTAGTATTAAAGGTTTCCTTTCTTTATCTTTTTTCCATTTTATTAATTCTTCCATTATTTTTCTATGCATTTGTATCATCTCCTATACATATATTATAACATATATAAAAAATAAATACACGTTTTTTTAAATATTTATTTTATATCTTACACATTTTTATTATTTTTTTACAGTCAGTTTACACATTATTCGTTAATTTCGTATTAAAATGTATTTTATTTTTAAAAGTAAAGACCCACCTCTTTTCAGAGATGAGCCCACCGACTCATATTAAAATATGAGTCCTCGACTCTATTCAGAGTCTTTGCTTGAAGTTTCTTCAGTAGCCGTAGGTTCCCACATCTGGGTATCCCAGTCTTTGCATATGCTACCATTATTGAGCTTTTCAAAAAAGCTCTTCAGTGTCTGGGTCATTTTGTCACTCCCTTCTGTAATTTGATAATTCTATTATACCACATTATGTATAATTTTTCAATCTTAACTGGCAAAAATGTAAATATTTGACAAAACTTATCAACTTTCTACAAATTTTTCATACTATATAATAAACAACAAATATGTTGTAATTTGAAAGGAATGATAAATATGGAAATGGAAGGTAAAAAACCTTATTGCCCAGTTTTAGACGTTGATGGAGTTATTTCAGGAGGAAAACAATTTGACCTTGACATCACTTTACCAGAAGATAATCGTGATGTAATTTATGGTGTTGTTAAAAACTGTTTCAAAGAACCAGTTTGTGACGCTGTTGTTAAATTAGTTGAAGTTGTTTGTGAACATGGTAAAGAAGAAAGAAGACCTATTGGCCATACTTTATTTGATAATTCCTAAAGTACAACTTTTTAATAGTAGTCTTCTTCCTTCCTACTTACATTCCATAAACTTATATTTAATTTTTATTTTCTTATCTTTGTAATATTCTATCCTATCAATTAGCTTATTTAATAATTCTTGGTTTTGGTCTAAACTTTCCATATTCAAGCATTGTTCAGCTATTTTCTTAATGTACCTATAATCAATAACTTTTTCATTATTAGCTTTTTCTAGTTCTTTTCTTAAATCGTTAATTTTACTTAAGCTACTTTCTTTTTTTTCTTGATATGATTTATAAAACCTTGAAAAGTCTTCTGCACTTATTATTTCCTCTAGTTTGTCTGAATATATCTGTTCAACCTTTTTTTCAATTTTCTTGACTTCCTTTTCCAATTTTTCAATTTGTCTTTTTATTAAAGTCTTTTTACTATTTGAAGTTTCTTTTGCTTGTTCATATATACTGGTTAGGTCTCCTTTTGAAAATACAATTTTTGAGCATTCTTCTTTAATAGCTTTTTCTACTAATGGAATTACAACGCTTGATGCAATTCTACCATTATCGCATACATGATAATCATTGCTTTTTTTACCACAAATAAAATATTGATGTGTATGTATTTCTCCTGACTTTACTTGTCTTTTATGTGTCTTTAAACTTGCTTTTCCTCCACAATGTCCACAATACATAAATTGTTTTATTGGATTATAATTCTTTCTTTCTCTGCATTTATTACCATTTGCTAATTTTGTTTGTACTTCTTCAAAAGTTTTTTTATCTATAATTGGTTCATGTTGGTTCTCTACATAGTACCATTCTTTTTTAGGAACTTTTATTCTTGTTTTTACTTTATGATTAACTTTGTAACTTTTATGTCCTATAATTGTTCCTACATATACCTTTTCTTTTAGTAATCTATATATAGCTCCCTTATTCCATTTATGAGAACATTTTTTGTATCTTTCTGTATCAAGATGTTTACTTGGAGATGGTATGTTTTCGTCATTTAAAAGTTTAGCTATTTTTGGTGTTCCAACACCTTGTAAATACAATTCAAAAATTCTTTTTACAATAGGTGCTGTTTCTTCGTTTATAATTAAATGATTTTTAATATTAGGGTCTTTCATATATCCATAAGGTGCATACGGTGCTAAATATTCTCCTTTTTCTTGTTTTCTATGTTTTACAGCTTTTATTTTATTTGAAATATCTAGGCTGTAGTAATCATTAAAACTTAACTTAAATGTCATGAAATTCAAACCAGAAGACGTTTTTGTATCAACCGTATCTCCGTATAGCAATATATCTTATATTATTAGAAGGTAAATATCTCTCTAGGTAATATCCGTGTGTCAATATGGTCTCTTCCAAATCTTGATAAGTCTTTTGTTATTACACAATTTATTCTTTTTTTGTCTACATCTTCTATCATTCTTTTAAAACTAGGTCTGTCGAAATTAGTTCCAGTATATCCATCATCAACATATTCTTCTACAAATTCTAAATCCTCATGTTCTTCTATAAAATTTTGAATAAGGTCTCTTTGGTTCTCTACTGATTCACTTTCTCCGTCGTCTCCATCTTCTTTTGAAAGCCTTATATAGATACCTACTTGGTAAATCTCCTCTCCATTCATAACTACACCTACCTTTCTCATTTAAGAGAGGAGTAATCTATCATTAATATATAGCCATTTTATATGGTCTATTTTGAAATGTATATAGATTACTTCAATTTTCTTAAATTTCTTTTTGGTTTAGTGTATCTATGAGTTTTTGCTTTATATATTCTGATAAGATTTCTTTTAAGTCTTGTTCTCCATATTCTATAATTACTTGCTTATCTTCCATTTAGTATCACCTATAAAAGGTTTATTCAATGTGCCAATAGCTTATTACTTCTATTCTCTATTGAATATTGCCTTTATTGTAGTAATTCTATGTTTGCATTGGTTCATATTAAATTTTAAAATATTTCTTTTATCGTTCATTTTTTATCAACCTTTCTGTTTCATGATTTTATATTTTCTAGTCATTTAAGATATTGAAACATAAAATTATATTATCCAATACCTTAAATGACTTCTGATTAATTCTTGTTATTTTTAGATTATTTGGTTAGGGTCGTATTCTTCTTCTCCTACACCAGTTACTTTTTTAACTGTATCTATTACCCTAACCATTATTTTTAAGTTAGGATATTCTTTAAGTTGCTTTTTCAAATTTTCCTCTCTTTGTCTTGCATATTCAATGTCTGCTCCGACTTTTCCCTTTGACTTGTAATCTTCTTTAATTTTTTCCCATAGCTTTTTATCTTTATGAGTTAATCTTATGTTTTCCTTTCTAATGTCGTCTAAATCTCCGTTTAGATGTATCATTTCATATTTTAATAATGGATTTGATGTAGTCCATGTTTCGTATTCTTCTTTTGGAATTATATCGTATGCTACAATTCCATAATACATTAACGGTTTATCAAATGTTGGTGTTAATGCTGACAATGTGTTGTATCTATCTTTTAATGGTCTAAGGCTTGTCCCCTCTTTTATTAATCTTTCTAATGTATCTTTTGGAACAATAGCCATTCTCTCTCCTACTTTAGTGTCTACTTTTATATTATAATATCCGTCTTTTCTTTTTCGTATATTGCCTTTTTTGGTTTTTGTTAGTTTTCTCTCTTTTCCTTTTCCTTCAAATGCTACTTCCTCTCCGTCTATTCCCTCGATAAATGTTTTTACCTCTAAATCCTCTTTGTGATTTTTTAAATTTTCACTCATTTTTATTCCTCCATTTCTATTTCTTTAATATTTTCTAATGTCAAATCTTCTTCGTCTGACATCTCTTTTATTTTTCCTTTAGTTCTTAATCCATATTGCTTACAAAGTTTTTCTCTTAATTTGCTTGTTTCTTCTTCTATCTCTTCTTGTATCTTATTCTTTTGTATCAATTCTTTTTCTAACTTTCTAACTTCTCTTGCAACTTTAAATTCTCTCTGTTCCCTCAAATCTCTGTTTATTTTTGTGTAGTCTGATGGTAGCATAATTTTTTTAAAGTAGTTATAATTAGATTTTTTCTGTTTTGTTTCGTCTCTTAATTGTTTTATTTCTACAACTTTTTTTAAAATTGAATTGATTTCTTTTCTTTCTTCTTGTCTTAATTTTACCAATTTTGCTTTTTGTAGAAATTCTTTAATTTCTAAATCTCTGTCTTTCATTTTTACCTCCTAATCAATGGTACACATTATCACAAAAAACACATATTTTTTTAATAAAGCAATTATCTTTTATATATCTGTTTTTTCATTTCCTACATTTTTATATAGGATTTCTTCTTCGTCTAATTTTTCGATTTCTTCTTCTGGTAGCATATCGTCAATTTCTAATTTAAAAGCTAACATTCTTCTTCTGCCACCGTTGTAATATTTTAAAATTTCATAATAAGTTCTGTTTTTGTCTTTTTGTGTCTGAATGTATCCAAGTTCTGCTAATTGTTTCTTTACTGCTAATGGAGATAATTGGTTTTGTTCCATAAGTTCATTGAATTTGTTAGGAAGAACGTAAAAATATCCCTTTTCATAAAGTCCATATTTTTCCGTTGTATCTCCTTCTGCACGCTTTGTCATAGTTTCAAAGTCTTCTCTTCTTTCTTCTTCTTCGTTGTATTTATAGTTAATATTGTGTCTATCAAATTTCAATTCATTTTGAATTAACCAACTACAAATTAATTGATAAGCCCTTTCTACATCTGACGTTTCTTCTTCCTTTGGTAATTCCTCTAGTATATTTAATCCCATATTGATTGAACTTTCTAAATCTGTATCAAAAAAATATTTACCTATTAAACTATCTGCTAATACTATACTAGCCATTGCTTGAATGTATGAACTGATAGTCCCTTTACTGCACCTATTCGTCAATTCTTCCTCTATGTAGTCGTATTCTTCTGACAATTTTTTATAACCATTGTTGGAATATTCATTTATTAATTTTTCAATGAACACAGGTCCTGCTGTTCCATATTCTGTTTTAGTTACTTTATAGATGTTTTTTGCTTGTTGCTCATTCTCGAACGGCTTACCGTAAATGTCTAAAACTCTGTTTTTTGCTCCCGCATGGTGGTTAATATCGACTAGAGGTTCTTCTCCGAGTTGTAATGGCTATTGTTCTCCACTTCAAATTTCTATCTAGTCCGTCCTTCTTTTCGTCCTCTTAACTTACTTTTTCCGTTCATTAAGCATATACACAAAGGTTTCAAATAGTTGTCTATTATGGGAAACTTGCTTTTCATTTACCCCAAGCACTATATCAGAAAACAACGAAACTAATCTTTCAAATCCTACTAGGGTACTATTAAACGTAACCTTTAATTCCTCTGGATTTCCCCATGCACTTAATGAAGCATATAAACTAGCACTTTTTCCACTTTTACTTGAACCCCATAAGTTCACAATAAAAGTTCTACTTCCAATATATCTTAATAGAGGTGGTACGAATCCACTTGCTAAAACCACTCTAAAAATATCATTACTTCTTAATGGTTTCATTACTTCAACCCATTTTTCTATTGTTCCACTTTTTGCATATCCTCTTAACCACGACATTGAGTTTTCTTCTGCGTCAAGTATTACCTCTCCACTTGCATAAGGAATGAATATTTTGTCATTAACCCAACCAAGCCTATCAATAGTTTGTATCGTTGGTATTTTATCGTAGTTTTCTTGCTCCAACTTTGACAAAAATTCTATCCAGTCGGCATTGTTGTTACTTGTAATAGGTAAACCTCTATTTCCTAGTGTTACAATATTTTGTCTATTATTAATAATATTCTTATCTACTTTCAATGTTCTCCATTCTTTTTTGTTAGGTTTATAATAAAGTAATTCCATTTTTTCTTCTCCAGTTTCTATGTTTTCTAAAATTGACTTTATTAAAACTATACTAGGACTAAATTTTACCCATACCACTTCGCCTTTCCTATTTATATAACTACTGTATATTTTACCATCCTCTATTTTATATGAATTTGGAATTTTTAAATCAATATTTATTTCTTCTTCTCCTAGTAATATTTTCTCTTGATAAATACCTTTTTTTCTTTTAGGCTTGTCTACTGCTCCTACTTGTAGTTCTATTTTCTTTTCATAAAGCGAGGTCTCTTTTTCTAGTTCTTCTAACTTCTCTAACACTTCTTTATCATTGCCAACCATTTCAAAAACATCAGTTATATCTCCTTTTTCTTTTAAATCTCCCCATTTTTTAGTTAAATCTAAAATCTTGACTGTGTTTGACTTGGTTAGGAGATTTGCAACTTTTGTTGCAAATTCCTTCCCTACTTTGTCATTATCTGGTATAATGAGTATATCAGTACTTGACAAAGTGTCTGTTAGGTCTTGTGGTAATGGACCTTTTACGCCGTCCAGCGATGGTTGTTGCCACAAGTCCTTTTTCTTTTAGAGTTTTAACATCTTTTTCCCCCTCTACAAAGTAAATCTTTTGTGCTTTTTCTACAGCTTTTATAACAGAAGGCAAATTGTATAAAACTCTATCTACACCTTTAAGTCCACTTACCCATTTGTTATTAACAAACTTGGAACTTCTAAATTTTTTCTCTTTTCCGTTCTGTGTTCTTGTTTGTCTGTATAATGGGTCTCCTTTCTTATCAGTATAGATGTAATCTGTTTTTTCTGACATTTGTATACCTCCCTATATATTTCTTTTTGTACATTCCTCGTCTAGTGTTTTGTTAATATCTTCTAGTATCTCTTTTGGTGGTACTTCTCCTTTGTCTATGTCCCACATTCCTATTGCACCATTTTCCATTGAACTTTTTTTAAAAAGTTCTCTCATCTTTTCGTCTCCACCAATTAACATTGCATAGTACATCTAATCCACCTCCTTATCTGTCATAAAGTTTTCAATACTACTGTCTAAAACTTCTTTTAGTTGTTGGTCGTCATTGACAATATTTCTTAAATCCTCAATGTCGCCACCTTCTTTTAAGTCTTGGTATATTGAAGTCAGTTCTAATATACCTACTTTATTAGCTACATCTGAAATTTCTTCAAATGTATTTTCTGCGAACTCTCTCGAATTGTTGTCATTGTCTGCAACAATAAGAACATTGGCATATTTCAAATATTTGTTATATTTGCTTGTCCACTTGTCTGTCCCTTTAAATGGTACTGTGGTAGCAACATATCCTAATTCATTGAGGATATCTGCTTTACTTTCTCCTTCTGTTACGAAGATTACATCTCCATCTTCTTTTGACTTTAGCAAGTTAGGTAAATTGTAAGGAATAGTTTTTACTTTTCCTAAACCAGTTTTAAATTCTCCATTTCCTAACGGTCTTACTGCATAAAATGGTTGTTCTGCGTTTTTCATTCTATGAATTTCATATACAACCTCGCCTTCCTCGTTTGTGTACGGATATTTTGCTACTACTGTTGCATTATACCCTCCTTCTTTTTGAACTTTACTCAATGTTGCTACATTTAATTCAATTTTTGGATTTTGTTCCATTTCTTTTTCCTCCTCTTTCTTATTTAATTTTTCTGCTACTACTTCGTTGTTTTCTTTTAAAGTCTTTTCGACTTCGTTTTTTAATTTTCCCATTTGGGGTCCCTCCTTCTTAATCTTTGTATAGGTCTTTTAATCTTAAACCTATTGCGTTCATAATTTGTTCTGCACTGCAACCGTGCAAAACAATATATGAGCGTTTTATCTTCTACCTCTTTTATTGAAAGACTTGGTCTGTTATCATTATGTGCTGGACATCTTGCCATATATTGTGGGTGTTCTCCACTCACACACTCTAATCTTTTAAGAATGTCATCTGTTTGCATATTTTTTACCTCCTTTCGTTTTTGATATTTTCTATATTACTACGAAAAATAATATAAAAAAATAATACGACAAAAAAAGTTTTTTATTTTACGACAAAAAATGTTGTTTTTACTTGTTGTTAGTTGACTTTTTAACAAAAAAAATTTAAAATAGTATTTGTAAATATGGAGGAATTATATGAATTATAAATTAGATGTTAAACTTTCAAAAACAATATTATCATTAGATTTTATTAAAAATCTTCCTATTGATTTATTTGAGAATAATACAATTAACTCAATATATAAAGAAATATTGCAAAAAATCTCTTTTATTAAAGGAAATTTTTACAATATAGTATTTATAAAAACTAGAAAAAAATCTTTAGAATCCTTTTATTTAGCATTTTCTAAAAAGACTATAAAAACATTTTCCCTAAAATATAAAGGATATTATAAATCAAAACATAATTTGGCTGGGACTACAATTATTACTTTACTAAACAATTATAGAACTATATCTTCCTATATAAATAACACTATAAATGCTATACATGATACAACTCCAATAGTTACTACAAAAACTTATATTAACTGTCTCTATTTACAATTATATCTACTATCTAAAAGCAATCTCTTTATAATTTATGATATTTTTAAACGAATAGATTTATATAATTATGGACAAGAAATAAATGCAGAATTATCTAATGAAACTAAAACAACATCTGCTTTAGATTATAATAAATGCATGAAAGATATTTTAATAAAAGAAATTACTGATTTGCAAAGCTCAATTGAACAAGTCGATATTATATTTTCTCCAACTTCTAAAAGGGGTTACAAAAAATTCACTAACTCTAATATTCAATTACCCTCTAGCACCATAAAATATTATCTACCAACTTATGGTACAAAGTTAAAACCATATTATTATAAATATACAATTTTATCATTTAAAGATTTGTTTAGTGTATCAATATATCAAATATATTTATTTAATAAAGTAATTAGTAAATGTTCTTTAGTTAGTTGTAGCAAGTACTTTGTTTCAAAAAAAAGAAAAGATGAACATTTTTGTAATACTAGCTGTAAAGAAAAATTTTATCAAGAGCCTTTGCCTATTAATAATACTTTAAGGCGTGAAAATCAACAACTAATAAAACAAATAAAAGACTTTTTAAAAAAACCAAAATTCAAAAATGGAACCAAAATTAAACAAGAAGATAGATTAAAAGAATTAGAAAAGTTTGAAAATTCATTGGCTAGTAAAAAACAATATCTTTCTGATAAAGCCTTAAAAAGTTGGTTAGTAAAAAGGCGAAACAAATATTTGGAAATTTTTTCTAAAAAGAAAAACAAATAATATAACCACATACACGAGAATTACATTAGAGGTCATTTCGTAGCTTAATAATATAAATTAATATAGGGTAGAAGTCGCTTAAACTCTACCCTATTTTTCTATTCTTTTTCATATTATAATAATACTTTATAATTTCTTTGTACGCGTAAAATCTTTCAATTCTTCCTCACTCATAATTTTTAATACTTCCATATTATCAATTATATTTTCTGCATAAAGCTTAATATTCTGTGCTTGATTTTTATATTTAACTACTAATCTTTTTATATATTTTTCGTGTTCCTTTATTATAGATAAATCATATCCTACACCACGTTTATTTTTATATTCTTCTCTTTTCTCTACTTCATAAGTTCCTAAATAAAGCCAATATTCTTCGCCCTCTGTATAAATCCTTACAAAAGATATAACATATTGCCTTGACAATTCAAATTTTGCCTCTTGTTTCCAAGCTGTCCACTCTTTTATTTTTTCTTCATTTTCTATAATTTGGTCAAGTGGTTCTTCTTTGTCTGGGTCCTTTACTAATAATCTAATTTTGTACTTATTTAATTCTTCTTTTGGTATATTTAAAATGTCATTTAAATAAATTTTTTCCATAATACTTCTCCCAAATATAATTTATTTGTTCAAAGTATATCATATTTTTAGTTTTATAACAAGACCTATTTAAAACGTAAAACTACTTTATATCTCTTTTTAATTTTCGTAATGCTTTCCCTAAATCTAGCCTTGTATGTAGTACAGATAAAATTACAATATCATTTCCTTTTATATGATAAATAATCCTATGCTTTTTATAAATCAATTGTCTTATTTCATAATCTGCTACGATGTAATCCATATTTTTCCCTAATTCTGGCATTGTATCTAAAATGTCAGTATAATCAATTAATTTTCGCATATAGGATTTTGCTGATTCCTCTGTATCTTCTCTTGTTTCGTCAATAAATTCTGTAATGTGTGATATTGCATTATCTGTCCAAATTACCATTTATCTATTATCTCCTTTACCTCGTTACTAGTTTTTGTGTTGCCTTCTTCCATATCTTTTATCCCTTTTTGTACTTCTAATTGTGTGTAAAGGGTGTACAAGATTTCTTCGTAACTTGATGTATCGTCTATGTTTTGAACTGTATTTAATACTAATTGTTTATCACTCATAGTTATTCTCCTCTCTTCCGTTATATCTCTATTTTACCACAAATGTTAATATTTTACTACTACTTTTTGAACTTTTGTTAAGTTCTGCCCTCATATTCTCTAACAAACATATAAAATTTTCCTCGTTTCAGCTCCAAATTTTCCATTGCTACTTTTGCTGTCTGTTCTCCTTTTTTCCATTTTATATATTGTTCTTTAAATTCCTTCGGAAGTTCAATTTTAGGTCGACCGAATTTCTTTCCTTTTGCTTTCGCCACTTCTATACCCTCCCTTTGTCTAGTTCTTATATTATCTCTTTCTTGTTCTGCTACAAATGATAAAACTTGTAAAATTAAATCTGCGATAAAAGTTCCTAGTACGTCCTTATATTGTCTAGTATCTAATATTGGCATATCTAATACTACAATATCAGTTTTTAAATCTTGCGTAATTTCTCTCCATTCGTTTTGAATTTCTTTATAATTTCTTCCTAATCTATCAATAGACTTGATAACCAATACATTATTTTGAGTTCTTTTCAATATCTTCTTCAAGAGTTGATATTCTTCTCTCTCGAAGTCCTTTCCACTTTTTTTATCAATAAATATGTTATCTTCTGTAATTCCAAACTCTGTTAATGCTTGTATTTGTCTATCTTCGTTCTGCTCCTTTGTACTTACTCGTGCGTATCCATATAAGTTACTTTGAATTTGCTTTGAATTTTCCATAAATAAAAATCTCCCTTTTTATTTATTATATATGGAGAACAAAAAGTCGTAAACCATTCTGTTTAAAAAAGTGGAAGAGTTTTTGAATATGTTTAAAAAGTGATATTCAACTTTTTTGAATACCACTTTTATAAAAGTTTTATATGTTTAAAAAATTATAGGTTTCTAAACAACCAAATCTTATCTTAATATTCTTTGTTTTTCAATTTCAAATTCTGATGATATTATAATTTCAATATAATTTATTTAATTATACTTCTAAATTCTTCTCCAGTAAAATATGTATGCTCTTTGTCGTCTTTATACATAGAAAAAGTTAATTCCTTTTCTTGTCTTTTGGTTCTTCCAGTATACAACTCTTCTTCGTCTCCATAACATTTATTGATTGTAGTTCCATTTATTGTTATGTACATACCATTTCTATCTGGGTTATTATAGGCTATTATTATTGATGGTGTTCCATCTGCTAATTTCCAATACATAGCTTTTATTATGTTTGAACTACCATAGCCAGATACTTCACTATATAATTTTTTTATATTTGTTCTACTTTCGTCGTCTATATTTATCTTCTTTGCTATTATTTCATTATCATTTTGAGTTGAAGTAATTACATCTTTGTTACTACTAGAAATGAAGATACCTATTGATATAGCTAATAATGCGACTATAAAAATAATTAATCCTAATATTATCCCCTTTGTAATTGGTGTTTTTTCTTTTTCTCCGTTCATTTCCCTTTTCCCTTTATCTTTAATATTTTTCTTTATATTAACAAATTCGCTTTAATATTATTCTACTGTTATTGTATTTTTTATAACTCTTTGATTATTATATTCATCTTTAATTGTTATTTCAAAAGTATGATTTCCTTTTGATAAAGTAATATTTTCTGTATTCGCAAGTAGAATATTTTGATTTTGATAATTAATTACACACGAATTTCCGCTTTCTATCTCTCTTACTGTATAAGTATATTTTGCCTTATCTTTATCTAAATTTCCTAATTCAAATTTAAAGTATATTCTTGGATTTGAAACTTTAGATAATTCTTTACTAAAATCAGATAAACTATAATTATCAAATGCTGTTTCGCTATGTGTATCTATTGATTTTAGTCTTACTTGTATATGATTTATATTCTCTTTAGAATATTCCTCATTTTCTTTTTTCTTTTCTTCGTTGCTTTTAGGATTATAAATTTCATTATCAATCAAAAACTCATTTTCTACATTTCTTATTAAAATGCAACCTTGTTTTAAATCATGGTAAACTACTTTATATTCTGTTTCAAAAAATATATCATTTAATGAATTTAAAAAACTCAAATAGCCATCTTGCGATGCAAAAGGTCCTAATACACTCACAGACCTTTTAAATAAGATATCTGTAATTTCAACAAATTCCTCGGAACTTTTCTTTGTATCCATATCTACATTTAATGCTACTAATGTTTTATCAGCATAATAAAAATCTGATAACTTTTCTACTTCAAAATTTCCCTCTTGCTTATAACTAACATATAATTGATTTTCTTTTCCATCACACTTCATTTTTATAACATATATTTTTAATTTCTCATTAAAATACAAGTAACTTATACCTTCAAATTGAATTTCTTTTTCATTAACATTTTTTTCTAATATCAATTCTTTTACTTTTTTCATATCTGATATTTCGTTGTCATAATCTAGTTCAAAACTTTCACATGATAATATTGTGTATGGATTAAGTTCTTCTATAAATGAGTAGCCATAGATTTTTTTATTTCCTTCATCTTCCTTTTTTATAGTATCTACATTACTTGTTGATGTAATTACTTCACTTTGAGTTTGAGTTGATGTAATTATGTCTTTACTACGATTAAATATTAAAACACCTATTGAAATTATAACTAATACAACTATACAAACAACCACCACTAACATTAATTTACTTCTATGCTTTTTATCTTGTACTTTTTGATTTTTTATATTCTCACTAATTTTATTGCCACATTTACCACAAAATTTTTCCTTATCTTTTAATTTATTTCCACATTTATTACAAAACATTTTTATATTCCCTCATTTACCTTTAATCTTTTTGCTATATATGCTATTACTACTCCTAGTGTTATTCCTAATGCTCTAATAACAGATTCTAATCCACTTAAAAAAGTTCCATAATATTGATAATATGCTTCTGCAACGGTTTCTCCACCAATAGACCTAAGATTTTTCATTTCATTACTAGCAATTCCTATTTTATCAGCTCCATCAAATGCCATTATCACAACTATAATAGCTATTATATATAATACAATTTTAATAATTATTAACCATTTATTTGGTTTTCTATCCTTGTTTTCATAGCAATTATTACAATACCCATTATATTTTTGATAATTTTCTTCCTTTATGTTTTTTCCACATAATTTACATTTTATATGTTTTTCTAAACTTCGTTCTTTTAACTCTGCTTTATTGCCACATTTGCCACAAAATTCTTCCTTATCTTTTAATTCATTTCCACATTTACTACAAAACATTTTTATATCCCCTCTACACTAATATTTTTTAATTTTTTAATACATCTAGTCCTTTTAAAGAACGAGTGTCATAAAAATTAATAGTTTCATCTTGTACGTCATATATTTCTTCCGTTTCTTGCTCATTTAGTTGTGTATCTTCTATTGTATTTACTTCGTAAATTTCTAATTTATCTCCATTGTATTCTATATTTAAAATAGTTATATATCCCATAACTTGACGTATTTGTTTTAAATAATTATTGTCCTTAACTTTATATAAAATTGAATTATCTCCATAATTTGAACCTAATTTTACGACTTTGTTATCCTTATATGTATAAAAAATGTATTCGGTATCTGCATTACAAGTACCAGAAAATATTATCAATTCTTGCATTTTGTCATTATTAATATCACATAAAGCATATTTTAAATCTAAATATTGAACATCTTCATTTTCTATTTTATTTTCATATTCTCTTATTACTGCTAAATATTCATTATAAAGATTATTATTTTCACTGCTTGTAATGTCTTCTACATTTTGCTTTGTTTCTATAATTTTATCTTCTTTAATGTTAGAAATCCCCCATATTAAAACAATAATAAGAATTATTAGTAATATTATAATTATCATATTTCTTGTTTTTTTATTTTTAGACTTTTTTATTTGATGCTCTCGTTTCTCGTTTATCTCTTCTTCTGCTTTGGCTCCACATTTAGTACAAAACAAATTACCTTTTTCTATCTCTTCTCCACATTTAGTACAAAACATTTTTACATCTCCTTTTAATTTCAATATCATTTTTATTATACGACAAAATTCGACAAAATAGAATAGTTTTGCATAAATTTATTTTTGCTATTTATATAACTACATTATTTTTCTACCAACTAACCTCTAAAGTCTTTCTCATGTCCTCTGTTATATTGAATTTTTGTTTTTAATAGTTACAAGTAAATTTCCAAATTGATTATTTTTCCTTTTTCCCTCTCCAATTAATAATAAACTTTGTCCGTCTGTTATCTCTCTCGGAATCTTTATTTTTACATTCGTTTTCTTCTTTTCTAATCGTCCACATTTATTTTCTAAAAGATTAAATGATTTATCCATTATACTCTTACACTTGTTACAATTCTTTTCACAAGTTAATACTTCTTTTTTTACTTTTATTTCTTTTTCTGTTCCTCTGTCTTTATTTGATATTTTTAAATTGTATTTCATATCTAAATCTTTGTTGTAGTTTTGGTTTGTTTCATAGTTACGAAAAATGTTGTAAATATCTGATAAATCTTCTTTGCTAAATTCAAACATCTTATTCATTAGTTGACCTCTTTTCTCGAATTATATCATTTTATTTTTTGTTTGTCTACTGTTTTTGTGAGTTATTTTATAATGAGTTATCTTTTAAGTTTTTATTTTGTACAATGTACATAAATAATGTGAGGTGTGTATTATGCTACAATTAAATGTCGATAATTTATTAAAGAAAAATGGTAAAACTAAATATTGGTTATTTAATGAATTAAATAAAATAAGTCCTGTGAGCTATACCAATTTCAATAATCTAGTTTCTAATAAAACTAAATCTATAAAATATGACAATATTGAAAAATTATGTACTATTCTACAATGTGAACCTAATGACTTGTTTATAACTAAATAAGGACTACTAGATTTACTCTAGTAATCCGTTATTTATAACATCTTGTACTTCTTTATCTTGTTGTTTAGCCATTATAAAACCATACATAAATAATTGTTCCTCTAATTCTTCCGTTGCTTTATTTTCTAGTTCCCAATATTTTATGAATTTTTCGTATTGTTCCTTTGTAAGTATTGTTTCAAATTCTTTTTGTAACTTTGTTTTCTCATTTTTTAACTTTTCGTTTTTTTCTGACGGTGTATATAAATCTTCTCCAAATTCGCGAATTATGTACTTTAATAATGGTAATTTTGTTACGTCTATATCTATATTTTTGATTTCAAATATTTCTCCGAATCTCTTAACACAATTTTCTTTTTTGATGTTATCTTCTATTTTTAAATTAATATCTTGATATTTTTCTAAATCCTCTACATTAGCTTTTTGTAATAAATTTAGTATTTCTTCATTCGTTTTTGTTATTTCTTCTAATAATTTTTTACTAATCGTTATCTTCTCTTCCATTTTGTTTATTCTCCCTTCGATTTTAATTTTTCCATTTCTTCTAAAACCCATTTAGTTGAACGGATACCATTTTTATTATATAACCTTTGCCACGCTCCTTGACTTCTTGCCCATTTAAAACCATATTGTTTTAATATAGTTCTTATTTCTTCGTTTGGTTTTTCATTAAATAGTATTTGTACTCTATTCTGCTCTTTGTTATGTATTACTTTTCCATTTTCAAAATTAATCTCTTGAAAATCTAACTCGTCAAGTTCTTTTAGTTCTTTTATTCTGTCTTTTAATCTTCGTATTTCTTGACCTATATTTTGTAATTCATAAGTAGAATGTTCCCTCGCTTTTACTCTTTTTCTGTATTCTTCTAATTCTTGTATTTTATTTTCCAATTTTTCAATAGCTTTTGGGTCATCGCTTGAAATTGCATTGTTGTTATCTAAATTGTCTAATTTATCTTTGTAATACTCTGCCTTCTTATCTTCTTCTACTGCCTTTCTAATGTTATTATCCATTCTTTTTAAATCATTTCTATGTCTACTTGCTGAATAATGGTCTGTTAGTATTGGTTGTCCTAATGGTATCATACTTGATATTTTATCATATTGTTTTGAATATTGATTACTATTTTCTCTTGCTCTTTCTGCTCTTTGTTGGTAAATCTCCCTTCTTATTTCTTTTCTTTCTTCGTAATCTTCTCTTCCTGACATTTCTTCACTCTCCTTTTAATTTAAAAATTTTATTGTATTTTTCTATTTGTTTATTATTTAAAGATATCCAATTGTCGCCTTGATGTGCTACTACAACAAATGTTCCTATTATATGGTGTTTCTTTATTAATTTGTTATATGGTGTATCTTTCTTTTTTATATAACCACTACAAATTAAATCAATATCTTCTTCTATTTCCAAATATTCTATTTCTTCCCCTACAATTTCTATAATTGATTTTTCTATGTCTTGAACTATTTTTACAAATGGTTCTTTGTTAGGTTCTACTACTAAAATTTTATTTTTTTCTATTTTCCACATCTCCTCTCGCTAGCCTTTTATTATTTCAAATTTGTCTACATCTGCTATTAAACCCATTTTACTGTTATTTTCCCAAATAACGTGTATGGTTCCGATGTCATCCACTCTTTCTATAATGCCTTTAGTTCCACTCGGTACTGGGTTTATATAATCATACATTTTTATTAATTCAATTTTTGTTCCTTCTGTATATCTCTTTTTAATTTGTTGAATCTCCCAATAAGTGTACTCTTTAACTTGCGAATATTTTTCAAATGTTAAGATTGTATCTATTGTTCCTTTTAAATCTGTAATCCTCTTTATGTTATTAGGGATTATTAAGACTTCCCATTTATTATTGTCTAACTTGGTTATTTCTAATGTTTTATAATAAGTTTGTTTCATATAAATTTTTATACAAATCATATTTTTAATTAGGTTTGTTTCTTCCAGTTCTAAATTGTCATATCTTTTTACTAATTTTTTGATTAATCTTTCTAATGATTTCATATTAGTTTTCTCTTTCTTTTGGTATTTTATAAAATCCTTTCTACTTCATTCGGTAAGATTTTTCCTATATTAGTTTCAAGCCAATATATCTCATTAATGGTTGATAGCATACTATCGTAAAATCCTTTTACTGTAACTTCTTTCCCATTTTTCAAAATTAATTTTGAACCTACATATACCTCATTAGCTTTTATTATCGTTTTTGTTTTCATTCTCCCTAGTCTCCTTTTGATATTCTATAAAATCTTCTAATGCTTGTAACATTCCACATTTATTACATATATTGGTTTTATTATCTCTTCTCGATAAAGACGGATAACCGATTATCTCCTCGTTACATAATGGACAAATGTTATTTCTTCTTGCTACCCTTAAATGTGTAGTTCTTGATGTGTCCCATTTATAAATCCCATTTTCTAATTTTTTTATTAATTCTTCTTTGGCTTGTATGTATGCTTGTTCTGTTCGATATTGTTTTCTTATTTCTAATAAAAAATCGTCAAATGTTATTTCTTTTCTGTTTTTAGTAAATCTGTAATCTTCTACTTCCATGACTTTACCCTTTCTCTAATTTTGTTTATGATATAGTCCTCTGTATACTTTTGCATATAATTAAGATGTGAATATTCTGGTCTAAATGCAAAAAAGTCATAAGCTAAATCCGTTAATTCATTATAAACATCTTTTATTAAATCTTCTTTAGTTCTATTTGTTCCTTTGCTTTTACATTTATCGTAACATTTTTCGATATGTTGGTTTAACATTATATTTGCATTAGTTATCATAGCTTTTCCTCCAAAATAAAACTCTCTACTGCTTAACAATAGAGAGTTTATGAACTATTAAATTTTAAACGATAAAATCGTAACTTCATTTTTTACACCTACCTTTCAAAAATGGGGGTTAGAGAATTTACAAGATACTTTTATAAATCCTCTAAAAAATGTCTGACAATATACCGTTTTTACTTGGTATATTAGTATTTTAATACTTCTTTTTTACTTCGTAAATAGGTAGACATAAATTTACATCACATTTAAATTTAATACTTATTTTATATTTAGTTATATAATTTATTTATTTTGTTATAAAAATTTATCTGTTTTTATTCTGATAATTGAAAAATATATTAATGTAAAGCTAGAAAGAAAAAATCAAAAAAAAATACATTCTTTTATAAAAAACATACCATTTAAGACTTTTATATGTAATTTTTGATTTTCTAAATTTATCAATGATAGTTACTCTCTCTATACCATATTTTTGTTGTACTTAATGTAATTTACAAATTTACTGATAAAGAAGGAGAATTTGTTTTCGGGCCTCTTTGTCCTGGAAAAGAATATGCTCTTCAAATTTGGGTAAATGATACTAAAAAAATAAAAATATGTGCTAAATGTCATCATGAAGGTAAATGCTTAAAAGGTGATAAATGCGATAAATGTGATTGTTTTATAGATGACAAAAAAGATTCTTGTGATAAATGCGACAAATGTGAAGAATGTAAAAAAGAAGATTGTTTTGAAACTCCAGAATGTAAATAGTATAGTCTAATAGTTATACTATTGTCTACAAAAATACACCTAGTAGTTAGGTGTATTTTTGGTTATAATTAATTCCATTTATAATTAGCAAAATCATATATTATATCTTAAGTTGACATCATTTACTATTTTGTACTATCTCTAATTCCCTGTACTTCTATATTTAGTTAATGCAAAGTTCCATATTTTTATTGCTATAAACCATAATATAATAGCAACTACAGGTGATAAATATATCATATAAGAATTTTTACCTAAATAACTCATTGTAGGAAAATATGCTACAAAAGCAAATGGTAATATAATTGTTATTAGTATTTTTATAAATTTATTGTATATATTTATTGGATATTTAGCAAATGTATGCATTCTAAAGAACGACCATATTACTTCATTTGAACGATATGTCCAAAATGATGCAATACTAAATATAGTACATATTGCTCCTATAATTGCAGCTCCAACTATACTAAAAAATATTATTTTCATTATAAGTACTACTGTTATTGGAATAGCAAGTTTTATTAGCATTGTTATTGTAAATATTAATCCTAATGCTATATAACCTAATGAAGTAAATTCTCTTGAAGAGCCTATAATAGAAATTAAAGGATGTACAGGTCTTAATAAAATTTTATCAAATTCCCCTTGTCTTATATAATTTGGACCAATTTCATATAACTCATCAAAACAAAAGTCTGCAAGTCCTACTGATATTAGTGTTATTCCATAAAGTAATAATATTTGCATAAAGTTCCAACCATCTAAACTTTCTGTGTTTTGAAAGACAATCCATATAAATATAATTTCTACTAATTGTGTAACAAGTTGCGAAATCATTCCAACAATACAATCTAATCTATAAATAAGCATTTCTTTTAATGATGCTTTTAAAAATGCAAAATATAATTTTGTATTATCTATTATTTTAGCCATTTTATCCTCCATTTATTGTTATTTTCTTTATAGCATGATTGAAAAATTTTTTAGCAATTACATATAAAACAATTCCCCATATTATTTGTTTTATTATTACATAAATTACTTCATATGTGGAAATTTGACCTAACCATATATTTATTGGAGTATATATTAATTCTTTAAATGGTAATATATTTGCTAAATTTTGAAACCAATTCGGAAATAATGTAAGTGGTGCTATAATACCAGAAAATATTGATATAACTGATTTTCTAAATATTTGCATCCCCCATATAGAACTTGTATAAAATCCTGTTATTCCAACTATCATTTGCAATAAAAATGTAATTGGTATTCCTAATATAATTACAAGCAAAAATAAAATACAGTTCATAAGATTTACTGGTAATGAAATTCCCCAAAATACACTACATATAATAAATGTTGCAATGCCAACTACTAATGCAAATGCTAGTTCTCCTAAGTTCACTCCAAAGTAATATTGAAAATATGATAATGGATTTAATAGTTCTTTATTTATATTTCCGTTTCTAATCGAATGTGCCATATTTTCATTTATTCCCCAAGTTGCTAATGAACTTAGTGTAAATACTAATATGTAATATGTAGTCATCTGTGAAATAGTAAATCCACCTGCATTTCCAGTTTGGTTATATATTGCTTGCCATACAAATATATATACTGCTATTTCTACTATTTTATTTAGTGTAAATAAATAAAAATTTGATTTATATATACTATATTGTCTAAAGTGCATTTTTCCTAATGCTAACATACTTTTTAACATTTGTGTGCTCCTTTATATATTTCTTTTAACATATCTTCTAATTCTGCTTCTTTCATATGAATATCTTCAATTTCACAATATTTTGATATTTCTTCAACAATTTTTATAATAGTAGTTTCTTTATGATTAAATTGTATTTTTAATTTAGTATCTGATTCTTCTAAAATTTCAACATTATCTAATTTTATATGCTTATTAGTATCTTCATTTTTATTTTGTATTACAAATTCTGCTATTACAAATTTCCCATATATGTCTTTAAATTTTTGCTTTTCTCCATCATATATAATATTTCCTTTGTCTAAAAGAATAATTCTATCACATATATCTTCAATATCCTTTAAATCGTGTGTTGTAAGTATTACAGTTGTATTTTTTTCTTTATTAATGTCTTTTATAAATTTTCTAATATTCTCTTTTACTAAAACATCTAAACCTATTGTTGGCTCATCAAGATAAACAATTTTTGGATTATGTAGAAAAGTAGCCGCTATTTCACATCTCATTTTTTGACCTAAGCTTAAATTTTTAACTTGTTTTTCTAGTAAATCTCCTAATTCTAATAATTCTGTAAATTTCTTTAAATTTTTTCTATACTCTCCTTCAGGAATTTTATACATTTGCTTAATAAGCCTAAAAGACTCAATTACAGGCAAATCCCACCACAACTGTGTTTTTTGCCCAAACACAGCGCCTATATTTTTATTGTTTTTTATTCTGTCTTCATATGGTACTAGTCCATTTACAACAACATTTCCAGAAGTTGGTGTTAATATTCCTGTAAGCATTTTTATTGTAGTTGACTTTCCTGCTCCATTTTCTCCTATGTATCCTACAAGTTCTCCTTCTTCTATGTTCATATTTATTTTATTTACTGCTGTAAATTCTCTATATTTAGGCTTTATTAGATTTTTAAAATATCCTTTTAGTCCTTCTTCTTTTTCTATTATTTTGTATGTTTTTTCTAAATCTTTTACTTCTATAAGTGACATCTTTTTCTCCCTTTTAATGTATTTGTATTGATTTTCATAATATCATAGCAATGTATTATTTTCAATTAAATTGTTAAAATAGTTTAAAATTAAATATAACAGTTTAAATAATATATTTCTAATAGCGCGAAGAGGATAGTATTTATATATTTTGTAGTGAGCTTGTGGGGACCGTTCAAAAATCCTCAAAAGTTCTATGAACTTTTGTTAGGATTTTTAGAATGGGGATAACGTAAAAATATATAAATACTATCCTCTGGGAGCGAGTAGTGAAATTATTAAACTGTTATATTTTATTTTAAACAATCTAAAAACAAATTTAAAACCTAATATTATAAAAGGCAATACAACCATCAAGATTATATTGCCTATATAAAATCCTTACATAATTCCCATTTTTTTAGCAAATTGTTTTCCTTTTTTCATCATTTTCTTTTTATTCATTGTACCATTATCTTTGTACATCATAACTAAACCTGTAGTTATTAAACCACCTATCATAACACCTTTTACAAACTTCATAATATCACCTCTCTTTTTTTATTTGTTATTTATATTATTGGATTTTTTATACTTTTTTATGATGGAATATATTTCATTTATTGCTATAATTGCTAAAAAAATCCCAAAACATTTTCGTAAAATTCCTACATCAATATTAATTGAAATATTTGCTCCAATAATAGCACCTAATACTCCAAATACAGAAATTATAATAGCTAGTGGAATATCTATATTTTTATTTTTTAAATTTACAATAATTGCTACTATTGAAGTTGGTATGAAGAAAATTAAGTTTGTTGCTTGTGCTATATGTTGTTCCATTCCCATCATAATTGTGAGAAGAAAAATTAATATTGTTCCTCCTCCCATTCCTGTTCCACTTACTATTCCAGATACTAAACCTGTTAATATTTCTACCATTCTATTTCTCCTAATTTATTAAAATTATTAAAACTTGTAAAATTTTTTTCTCTCTTTTAAGTCAACATTTTAAATGATGCATAAATCAAAAAAATTGTAAAAGCTATTTTTAGTACTTTCTCTGGTAACTTTTTTAACAATTTTGCACCAATATATCCTCCAATTGCTCCGCCAATTGCACATAATAATGCAACTTTCCAATCTATATAATTCCCCTTATAATAGAAAAAACTGCTTGTTATTACCATTGGTAATATGCAAAATACTGATGTTCCCCTTGCTTTTGTATCTTCTATATTTAGCAAATGAATAAAAGCTGGAACTAATATCATTCCACCACCTGTTGAAAATAATCCACTTACAATTCCTGCTAATATTCCAATTATAATTTTTTTTAACATAATAAAAACCTACTTTTTAGTAGGTTTTCCATTTTTTAAATTTCTTATTCAAATAATTTTACAATACAATTATAATATTAGAATATTTAAAGAGTTATAATATATTATAACTCTTTAATAAATATAAATAAACTAAAAATCCTTGTTATAGTATTTTGTTCCTAGCATTTTGTCTGGTAAATATTGTTGTTCTACAGTGTGTCCTGGATAGTCGTGTGGATATTTATATCCTTCGCTATATCCAAGTTCTTTCATTTTTGCTATTGGTGCATTTCTTATGTGCATTGGTATTTCTCCTGTATCTTTTGTTTGTACATCTTCTATTGCTTTGTTTATTCCTAAGTATGTTGCATTTGATTTTGGTGAGGTTGCTATATATGTGGCTGCTTCTGATAGTATTATTTTTGCTTCTGGCATTCCTACCATATGTACTGCTTGCATTGCTGCATTTGCTACTACTAGTGCATTTGGATTTGCCATTCCTACATCTTCTGAACTGCAAATCACTATTCTTCTTGCTAAAAACATTGGGTCTTCTCCTCCATTTAGTGCTCTTGCTAAATAGAATATTGCTGCATCTGGGTCAGATCCTCTCATGGATTTTATAAATGCACTTATGTTGTCATAGTGTTCTTCTCCATTTTTGTCAAATATTGCTTTTCTACTTTGCACACTATTTTTTATTACTTCGTCTGTTAAATGTATATATCCGTCTTCACTCATTGCTGTTGTTAATGTTGCAACTTCTAATCCATTTAATGCTGTTCTTACATCTCCATTAGAAATTGCTGCAATCTTTTTTAGTGTTTCTTCTTCTATTTTTATGTTATATTCTCCAAGCCCATCTTTTCTTTCAATTGCATTTTTTAATACTTTGTAAATATCTTCTTCTGTTAATGGGTTTAATTTTATTACCATTGAACGAGATATAAGAGCTTTATTTACTTCAAAATACGGATTTTCTGTTGTTGCTCCTATTAGTATTACTGTTCCATTTTCTACATATGGTAATAATGCATCTTGTTGCAATTTATTAAAACGATGTATCTCGTCTATAAATAAGATGCTTTTCCCTATTGGGTTTAGCATAAAGTTTTTTGTTTCTTCTATTACTTTTTTTATGTCTGCTACTCCTGCTGTTACTGCATTTATTTTGTAAAATTTGTACTTTGTTGTTTCACTAATTACTCGTGCTAGAGATGTTTTTCCGCATCCTGGAGGACCGAATAGAATGATGCTTGATAATCTATCTGCTTTTATTGTTCTATATAATATTTTGTCTTTTCCTAAAACATGTTCTTGTCCTACATATTCATCTAGTGTTTTAGGTCTCATTCTAAATGCCAGTGGTTCATTATTGTTCATTTTTTCTCCTCTTTTTCTTTATCTTTATCTTTGTTTTTGCAATATAGATTTAATGCATATCTTATTTGCAATTAACCTTTTCTAAGGCTATTGATTTAATCTAATTTTATTTCAATATTTATAACTCAATTTTAGATTATTTCTATTTATATGCTTAGAAGATTTAGTCCTCTTTTTATTAGTTCTTCTGTACTTAGTTCTTCCTTTTCTAACTTTTCAAATACTTTTTCTATTTGCTTTTTATTATATCCTAATACTTGTAATGCTGCCATTGCTTCTGAAATTCTTGCATTATTTTGTATTGCTTCTTGTATTTTGTTGTTTGCTTTTTCAGTACTATTAATTTCATTTTTTATTGCTTCAACTTGCTGTTCTTTACTGATTTTATCTTTTAATTCTAGTATAATTCTTTGTGCTGATTTTGCTCCAATTCCTGGTATTCCTGTTAAGGTTTTTACATCTTCAGATATAACTGCTAATGCAAATTCAGATGGTTCACAAGTTGCAAGCATTGTTAATGCTGTTTTTGCTCCTACTCCGCTTACTCCTATTAATAGTTCGAACATTTTTAATTCTTCTAATGTGTTAAATCCAAATATACTAATGTCATCTTCTCTTACTTTGTAATATGTGTGAACTTTTACTGTTTCTCCTATGTTTCCTAGTTTTTCAATTCCTACATCTGACATAAATACTTTGTATCCTAATCCTCCTACATCAATTACTATGTATCCTGTCATTTTCATTTCTAGTTTTCCTTTTATATATGCTAACATTTATTTTACCTATTCCTTGTATAATATATTTAGGTTTTTAATAACGGATTACCTATAAACCTATTTCCACTACAAGCTTATTTTCAAAGCAATTTCATTTTACGAAGCCTTGTCTACTTATTTTAAATTATATATCATAAAAGTATGTTGCTTCTAGGTCTGCTTCGTGTGTTAGTAGTGCAATTGGATATTTTTTATATGTTGCTCCAATTGCATTGTAATTTTCTTTTGGTTCTGTATAGCCCATATGCCAACGAATGGAGTATTTTTCTTCTGGTGTTAGTTTCATATATTCTGTTATCATCATAACTGATTTTTCTCCATGTCCATATGGTATTGTGTCTTCTACTGCATAGTATGGTACTTTTTCCCATACGCCTAAAGCATTTTTTGCATTTCTATAGTCTACTTTGTAGAAATTTGTTTTGCAAATATCGTGTAAAAGTCCTATTATAATAATAGATTCTTCTGGTATTTCTATTTTTTCTATATTTGTTTCTACTTTGTGTTTTAATACTTCATATACTTTTATGCTATGTTCTGCTAACCCACCTTCATAACTTCCGTGAAATCTTGTACTTGCTGGTGCTTTAAAAAAATCTGATTTTTCTAAAAATTCTATTAGTTCTTCAATTCCTTCTCTGTCTACTTTTTTTAATAGTTCTAAAAATTGTTCTTTCATTTTTAATTTCATTCCCTCCTTAGGCACAAATCTAGTTGAAAAACCTTTTACTTTTGCCCCTCACTTGACTTTTTTATTTTCTTATAATTTTAGGTAAAGTTATAAGAAAAACAAATGTGATAATAGTTCCTACAACTACATTCTGCTTTTTCTTCATTTTCTTTATTGATTATATAAATATTAATTTAAAAAGTCAATACTATACGCAAATTTTTGTTCTGTTATATGTTTTAATTTTAATTACCTGTAATTTATTTTCCTAATCCTTTTCCTATTTCAATATCTTTAATAAATAACATTTCTAGTTTTTTATATTTTCTATTTCTCCACTTGATAAAAATAGATGTGTTGCCTTGATCGAATCTTCCCATACTTCTAATAATTGATTTACTAGCATTTCTGTTCTTTCTTGTATTTCAATTATTCTCATATCTATCCCCCTCATATATTGTAATTTGTAATTATACTAATCTCGCTAATTCTTCTTTTACTTTTTCTAAATCACTTGAAGTTAGTACAGGAATTAAATTGTTTATTTCTTCTATACTTTTATCCCACCATTTTACTTTTTCCATTATCTCAATTAGTTCATCATCAAATCTCTTTTTAATAACATTACAAGGATTTCCAACTGCAATATGGTATGATGGAATATCTTTTGCAACAACAGAATTAGCACCAATTATTGCTCCATCTCCAATACGAACTCCTGGCATTATCGTTACATTTTGTCCTATCCATACATCATTTCCAATAACAGTATCCCCTTTAATAGGTAAATCATTTTGTGAAGGTGGAACTTGCTCCCAACCTTCTAATGTATAAAATGGAAATGTTGTTACTGCATTCATTTGATGATTAGCTCCGTTCATTACAAATTCAACCCCAGAAGCTATTTGACAAAACTTTCCTATAATCAATTTATCATTATTAAACTCGTAATGATGTGTTATATGACTTTCAAATTCTGTATCTGCAATATAAGTAAAATCTCCAACTATAACATTTTTATTTTTAATAGTAGGTTTCACATATATTTCTTTATCATATCCAACTATTGGATGTATTGTATTTGGATTTGGCATTTTTCCATCTTTCATATTTTTAATTCTCCTTTACAGATTGTAATTTTGCAGTTACTTTATATCGTTTTCATTATCTTTCCAAAAATCATAAATTATATTTGCAAGTCCTTTTGGATTATCAATATTTACTTCGTGTCCTGCATTTTCTATAATCTTAAATTTACTATTTTGTATAACCTCATTTAGCTTTTTAGCACTTTTCATATTTATATTATCTTTTTCCTTTTCTCCACATATAATTAGTGTATTACTTTTTATATTTGGTGCTTTGTTTGGAATAGATAAATTCTTCATTGAATCTAGTAATCTAATTATATCTTTTTTAGGACACCCCATTCTTTCAAATATTCTTTTAGGCATAAATTTGTAAATAATATTTTGTATAGTAAATATAGTCTTTGGTATTTCGTATGGTGTTCCTATAAGTATTATTGAATTTATCTTTTCTGGAAATTCTGTTATATAATCAACAGCTAATACTCCACCTAATGAAAGTCCTACTAGATTTATTTTTTCGTTAAAACTATTACAATAATCAGCAAATGTTTTATACATATTCTCATAATTCACTTGATAATTTTTTACAATAGAAAACAAATTAGGTGTTTCTACATTTATTCCATTATTATTTAATTGATTTTTAACTTCATGCCAACTTGTTTCATCTTGTCCTAGTCCGTGAACTAAAATATTTGTCATTTCTTGAATCTCCTTTACTTATTGTAATTTATCACTAGGAATAGCATATACTATATTATTAAATTTGGAAAGGATGTTGACTTTATGTTTACTTTAGCTATTACAATTGTTTGTTTAATTCTGCTAATCGTAATTATAAAATTCTTTGTTCAAGTTTACAAAGACACAAAAGAACGAGAACAGATACATAAGGAAGCAACAAAAATGCACGAAGAAAATTTACGGACAATTGAAGAAAATCGCAGAAGATTTTTCAAAAATTAACTTCCTCGAGAATTGGTATTACCTAACGCAACAAAAAGATACTCTGACTGAGTGTCTTTTTGTAAGTCTTTATCTTTTAAATTCTTACAGCTAAAATTGTATTTTATTACTTAAATGTATTTTTCTAAATACTCTTTTGCAATAGATAGTTTTGTCCTTAACTCATTTTCCCTCTTCTTCAATACTTCAACATCATCTTCCATGTTCCAATTAATCCACTCTTTTAAATTTGTTTCTATCCCATTGATAATATCTTTCCTAAATAAATTAAAATCCATATCTATTTTTTTATATTCAACAAAATCATCATTTCTTACAATTATATATACTTCGTTAAAATAAGCACATATTATATTTTCTCTTCCTTCTTCATCAATAAAAATAGAAACAGGTAAATTACTTTTTAGACTAGAAATAAGAGAATCCAAAAAGTCCATTGGAATATCTGTTAAATAAGAACCATTTATTGTATAGTCCCCAATATTAATATCTACCCATCCTCCATTAGGTCTACTAAACATATTTATATCCTCCCTACAACTTACTAGCTTGTGTTTGGATTATATCATAAAAGGCAAGTAATTTTCAACTTAATTACTTGCCCTACTTATTGTAATTTATCGCTATCTTTCATCATCTAAAATTTGTATTTTTATGACTTCTCTTAATGGTGTTGGACTAATATCATTAACTATTTCATCAGTAAAAGTAATTGATATATTGTTTCCTTCTTTCAAGTCTGAAACTTTAACTTTTTCTCCCCTCCAAGTCATATCCATATTATCATCTACTTTAAATGTAAAATTGCCTCTATAATTTATATCATTTACATCTAACCCTTTAACATTGATATGAAAACTACCATCATTATATTGCTTAATACTTTCTATATTTGCATAAAATGTTTGACCAGATACTTTTGTAAAGGCTAAATCGTTCTTTGGTGCATTCATTTGTCCTACAAATATACCTAATACAAAACTTACTCCCATAATAATTATTATTCCTATTATAATAAGAATTTTTTGTGTACTTTTCATAGACATTCCTCTCTTTCTAATTCATAATTATAACATAAAAGGCAGATAATCTTCAACCAACTATCTGCCATAGTACAAAATTTATAAAATATCTGCATTTTTTACTACTATCTTATTTACTTATTATTTTCTATATAACCTGTTGTATCTGGTTTTGTAATATCACTGTCTTTTACGGTATTAAATTCATACTTATAATCAACTACAATATCAGTTTGTCTAGTTATTTCCTTATTAGATTTATCTATCTCTCTAACTGCCAACCCTGTTTCTTTATCTATATATCTTTCATAACTATCTCCTTTGATAATGTAACACTCTTTTCCATTGCAATAAGTTTTATCTATACCAATAATAAATGCATATTGCATATTGGCTAATAATCCATCTGAAACATAAGTTACTGGTCTTATCTGTCCACCTAATATTTCTTTTGAGTCTTGAATATATCTTTTTCCATCAACTTCTGTTAAAGTTATTTGTTCATTTCCTTTTTTATAATGAATTATCTTTTGAATTTGATTATTATTTACAACTCTTGTCATTGTTGTTAAATAATCTTCTCCTTTATTATAGCTTTCTGTTATAGTTAAAGTATCTCCTTGATATGAATATAGTTTAGCATAATAATTATTATATGATTGGTTTTCTTTAGCCTTTTCTGAAAGTGAAGTCATTATAAAAGTTCTTCCTCCTACTATTATTACATATATTATGACTAAAGCTAATATAATGAACTTTAGTAGTTTCATTTTACCACTAAACTTTTTCATATATTTTACTTCTCTTTCATCCCTTTTTGTTGTATTTACCTTTAACTCTTTTTGCATATTGTCAAATATATGCTGACATTCTGGACACTCTTTTAAATGTTCTTCGATAAAATGATTAGTTTCTTCGTTAGTTAGATTTTCAATGTAATTTGGTAATAAATCTTGAACAATTTTACAATTTCTTTTCTCTTTCATATTAATCAACCTCCTTTAATTGATTTTTTCCTCGATAAAATGTTACTCTAGCCCAGTTTTCTGTTTTATTCAAAATAATTCCTATTTCTTTAAAAGTAAGTTCTCCAGTTATTCTTAAATAGATTACTTCTCTTGTTTTTTCATCTAATTTTTGTATCTTTCTAAATAAAGATATTTTTTCATCATTTAAAATAACTCTTTCTTCTGTTGTATCAGTTGAGTATGATCCTAATAGTTCTTCTTCAACACTTATAACTTTTTTGTTCTTTTTACAGTAATCATACCATAAATTTTTAGCAATCTGGCATAGCCATACTGACATTTTACATTCGCCCTTGTAGGTATCAATTTTCTTTACTGCTTTATAAAAAGTTTCTTGTGTTAATTCTTCAGAAATATCATTATTATGAGTTAAACAGAATAAGTATTTGTTTACTGTTTCAAAATATTGTGTATATATTTGTTCCATATCCTGCATAACTTTTATCCTCCTTTGCATATATGACGATTGAAATTGCAATTCGTTACAAAATTTTTAAAAATTTCTTATTTTTTACTAATTATATTAAAAATAGCAGACATTTTCTGCTACTTAATCTCAGCGATAACTTACTATTTTATTTTTACTATATTATCATAAAAGCAGACAATTAGCAACCTAATCATCTGCTCTATAACTTATAATTTCAGGATTATGTAGCTTATAAGCTAGGTGCCCGCATTATCTTATTTTAAATTCAAAACCAAGGTTTTTATATATTAGTGGAGCATTTTCATTTTCTTTTATTTCCTTTTTTACTTCATAAAATGCTTCAATAGTAACTGCTTCACTTAATGGCTGTAATGGAGATATAAAAGTAGTATATTGCTTATATATATTATTGCCATAACGAATTAAATTTACCTCGCCAAAAGTTCCTTGACTTGACATACTATCAAATTTGTATCCATTGTTATAATCTATTGTTCCAAAAGTAAATGTTGGACTTTTTGGATTTTTTGAAATATTTTTCACTTTATATTGTACTGCTAATATAGTGTTTTCCTCACTTGCTTTTGTTTTTGGTGCTGGTGAAAACATTTGTCTTGCAATGTCATTTTCTGTTATATTAGAAAATGATGTATCATATATAGAATCAACAAACTCATATTTTTCAAGAGTAAATTCATATTCTTTATTCGTTGCTGTTTCTCCAATATTATAATACTTTTGGGTTTTCATTACTATTCCTACTATTGCTAATACTACAATAACAACAACAACTGGAATAATTATTTTTAAATTTAACTTTTTCTTTTTTTCTTCCATTTCTAAAATCTCCTTTTTACTTTTTTACATATTATCATATTATAAAAAGAATTACCATATTCATTTTATAATTTATCCCTACAAATGAATAAGAAATTAAACGATGTAAGTTTCAGAAAAAAACTCCACTAGAAGCTCTTGGCAGATAAAACTTACATCGTTTAGTTTAATTGCACAAACTGCGGAAATTTAATCAAATATCTTTTGATGTGAAAAATCTCCATCATCATAAATAATTCCTTTTTTCATATTTTTAATTACATTTCTAATACGTATAATAGTGTTTTCTGGTAATTCATTTATGTTAAACCATTTTAAATCATCACATTTATTTGGCTCCATTATTTTTGGAGTTCCTATATATTTATTGGTTGTAAAAAATACATTGATATAATCTTCTTGGTATGGATGAATAATAGAAACTAATTCTAAATTTTTTTCTTGTATGTCTAAATTAATTTCTTCCTTAGCCTCTCTACATAGTGCCATTGATAGAGATTCTCCTTTTTTAAGATGACCACTACAAGCTGTATCATATTTTCCATCCATATATCCTGTATTACATCTTTCTTGAAGTAAAATCTGTGTTTGTCCTTCTATTTCCCTTGTTAATATTAAAAACACTGCTACTTTACTTTGATATCTTTCTTTCAAACTTATTTGCCTCCTTACATTAAAACTTTTCTATGGAGTTTTTAAACTTTATTTCTTATTATTTTTTCTTATTTTACTATATTTTCCTGAATATATCAATTTTTAAGTTGAAATTTCTATAAAATTTTAGTAAAATAGACATAGAGACCCCCTCCCCAATAAAGAGGCAATTTTAAGAGGGTATGAAATTGTAAATTATTATGCTGGACTAGGTCTTATTAAATGTCCAATTTTGCAGATTGGACATAAATTAAAGTCTTTTCCAGACACTTTCTTTAGTATTTCGAGAGGGGAAATATTTTCTTTAGTTAACACTTTTGTATTTGTGAGAGATTTACAAAGTGTTAATTTTTTCGTTTTATTTCTATTCCCCAATAATCCAAAATGTCGTATCTTCATAAATCTTGGTGGCAATATATGTAATATAAATCTTCTAATAAATTCATCTGCATCTAATACCATTGTTTTCATCTTGTTATTATCTCTATAATCTCGCCATTTAAAAGTTACTTTACCATTGTCTATATTTAATATTCTACTATTTGCAATTGCTACTCTATGAGTATATCTTCCTAAATATTCTATTACACTATTTGCATTTTTAAATGGTGGTTTGCAATATACAACCCAATCTTTAGCATACAATGATGAGACAAATTTATCAAATTCTTGTGGTATTTTTAATTCTTCAATTTCTTTGTAGAAATCAAGTTTTTCTTGTTTCATGTAGTATATTAATTTCCCTCTAAATACTTTTGATAATACTTTTACTGGTATGAAGAATTTCTTTTTACTATTTCTCCATTTTCCTAAGCCATCAAGTCCACCAGCTGGTACTATGCAATGTATATGTGGATGGTCTTTTAAGTTTTGACCCCATGTATGTAAAATTGTTGTAAATCCTATTTGTGCTCCTAAATATTTTTTATCATTTGCTAGTTCTTGTAATGTTTCTGATACTGCTTTAAACATAACATTATACATTTTCGTTTGATTGTAATATACTACTTTATTTAATATGTCTTGTATTCTAAATACTACATGAAAATATTGCACATTCAATACATTAAACTTTTGATTATATATCCATTTTTCTTTTGCTGAAGTTTGGCATTTGGGGCAGTGTCTATTTCTACAAGAGTTGTAACTTATTTTCTTATGCCCACAATGGTCGCATATATCTTCATGTGCTCCTAATTCTGCTGTCCTACATTTTTCTATTGCATTTAATGTTTTCTTCACGTAGATTGGTAAATTATGTTTTTCCTTATACTGTTTGCCATATTGTTCTAATATATCTTGTAATTCAGGCATTTTCATCACCTGACCCATACAATCTGTCTAATGGATTTACAATGTCTTTCTCTACATTTGCTAAATGCAAATATTCCATTGTTGACCTTATTCCTGAATGTCCAAGTAATTTTTGTAGATGCAGAATATCCAATCCTGATTCAAGTAAATCAGTAGCAAAGTTATGACGTAATCCGATGAACTGTTACTTTTCTCATTATACCAGCTTTTTTTCGTATTCTTCGAAAAGCAATCTCTGGTCCTGATAAACCATATTTAGCGTGAGTCATCGGAGATACAAATAAGTATCCTTCTGGGTGATTTGGTCTATATACTTTAAAATATTCTCTTAATATTTCAAGATTTTTCTGTGATAATAGAGTGTATCTATATTTATTTCCTTTTCCTTCTTGTACTAATATTCTCATATTTTTACTATCAATATCTTTTATTTTCAAATTGCATAACTCCGATAATCTAAGTCCTCCTCCATATGCTGTCATAAACATTGCTTTGTACAATAAAGAGTAGTAAAAGCCATCATCGCATGCTTCAAAAAATCTTTTTAATTCTTCTTTTGTAAACATCTCTGGCTTATTCTTTTGTATTTTAAAAAGTGGTATTCTCTTTAAATTCAATACTTTATTTAGTGTTGTTCCATACATAAAGCGTATTGCACTATTATATGTATTTACATCTCGTCTTTTGTTTTTACATTCTTCTACTAGATACTTTAGAAAATTTCTAATATCATCTTCTGCTAATTTTTCAATATCTTTTCCTTTGTGAAATTCCATATATCTTTTTACTCTAAAAATATATGATTCTTTTGTGCGTTCTGCTAAACTTCTAAATGTCATGTCTTCTTTCATGCGTTTTAATATTTCTTCATTACACATAAAAAAACTCCTCTCAATAAATATTTGTAGACATAATCTACATAATATCTATTTTAAAGAGTTTTTCTTGATATTTCAATACTTACAAACTTTTTATACTCTAACTAGTAGCAATTTTTAATATTTAGTGCTATACTAACTTAAACGACCACTGCGACAGCAGTTTAGTGCAATTACTAGTTATCAGTCTTATCTTATATAAATTCTATGTGTAATAACTAAGAAAATCAAATTACATTCTCCAACTTTTAATTCTTTCCATTGCTTCTATTGTATTTTCCTTTGTTCCAAATGCTGTTAATCTAAAATAACCTTCTCCATGTGGTCCAAATCCACTTCCTGGTGTTCCTACTACATTAGCTTCCTCTAGTAGTCTATCGAAAAATTTCCATGATGTCATACCTTCTGGAACTTTTAGCCATACATATGGTGAATTCACTCCTCCATATGTTACAAAACCAGCTTCTTCTAGTCCTCTTTTAATAATTTTTGCATTTTCCATATAACTATCAATATTTTGTTTTATTTGTTGTTTTCCTGTTTCTGTATATGTTGCCTCTGCTACTCTTTGAGTTATGTATGATACTCCATTAAATTTTGTACATGTTCTTCTATTCCATAGTTTATTATAACTTACTTCTTCACCTTGTTTTGTATATCCTTTTACTTCTTTTGGTATTACTACATACCCACATCTTACTCCTGTAAAACCTGCTGTTTTTGAATAACTTTTAAATTCGATTGCTACTTCTTTTGCTCCTTCTACTTCATAAATACTATGTGGTATTTCTTCCTCTGTTATAAATGCTTCATATGCTGCATCATATAAGATTATAGATTTATTTTCTTTTGCATAATCTACCCATTGTTTTAAATCTTCTTTTGTTAATACTGTACCTGTTGGATTGTTCGGAAAACATAAATATATCATATCTACTTTTTCTTTTGGTAATTCTGGTTTAAAATTATTTTCTGCCATAACTGGTAAATATACCATATTTTCATATATTTCTTTTTCTTTATTGTATTTGCCACTTCTTCCTGACATTACATTTGTATCTAAATATACTGGATATACTGGGTCTGTAATTGCAACTTTATTGTCTTTTGCAAAAATGTCTACAATATTTCCGACAGTCACATTTTGCACCATCTGATACAAATATTTCATCTTCTGAAATTTTAATTCCTTTTGCTTTATAATCATTTTCTACAATAGCTTTTCTTAAAAATTCATATCCTTGTTCTGGTCCATATCCTCTAAATCCTTCTGCTGTCCCTATTTCATCTACTGCTTTGTGCATAGCTTCAATACAAGCTGGTACTATTGGTTTTGTAACATCTCCTATTCCTAATTTTATTATTTTCTTATCTGGATTTTCTTCTGTAAATTTTGCCACTTTTTTGGCAATTGTTGAAAACAAATAACTGTCTTGTAATTCTAAAAAATTTTCATTTATTAAACTCATATTATTTCATCCTTTCATCTTTTCTCTATAATTATCTTTACTAGCGCAAAAAAAATTTAAATATAAACTTCTGAGAACTAATTGGAAGTAAATTTATATTTCTAAAGTACCTTCAAAAACTGTTGTAGCTGGACCTGTCATATATACATGATTATCCTTTTCATTCCATTCTATTTTTAAAGTTCCACCTAATAGTTCTACAAATGTGTGCCTATTTGTTAAGTCATTTAAATAGCATGCAACTGCTGTTGCACATGCTCCTGTTCCACATGCTAAAGTTTCGCCAGAGCCTCTTTCCCATACTCTCATTTTAATATGTTCTTTATCAACAATTTGAACAAATTCTACATTTGTCTTGTTTGGAAATACAGAATCTATTTCTAGTATTTTTCCATACTTTTCTACTTCAAATTTTTCTGTATCTGCCACAACTGTAATTGCATGTGGATTTCCCATTGATACACAAGTAAATTCAAATTCTTTTTGTAAGGCTTTTAATTTTAAACCAGTAACTGGATTTTTTTCTGATATTACTGGAATTTTTTTAGCTTCTAATATAGGTTCTCCCATATCTACTCTTACTGTATCTACTTTTCCTTCTTTTGTGTTTAATACTAATGTTTTTATTCCTGCTAATGTCTCAACTGTTATTGTGTTTTTGTTGGTAAGCCTTTTATCATATACAAACTTTCCAACACACCTAATGCCATTTCCACACATTTCTGCTTCACTTCCATCTGAATTAAACATCCTCATTTTGAAGTCAGCAACATTACTTTCACATATTAAAATTAGTCCGTCTGAGCCAATTCCAAAGTGTCTGTTGCTAACAAATTGAGCTAGGTATGATTCATTGTCTATTTGTTGGTGTATGGCATCCATATAGACATAATCATTCCCTAGCCCATGCATTTTTGTAAATTTTTTCATTTTCTTCACCCTCTTTAGGTATTAATAGTTAATAAAATATAGTTATATTTTATTAGTTGCTATTTTATCATATGTGATTTTTTTTGTAAATATTTTGTACTAATAAATTTCCTTGATTCACTTCTAAATAGTTACAATTCACAGTTACATTTAAAATAATAGAATAACTAAAAAATTATAATATATTATAACTCTTTAGTTAAGTAAATATAAATAAGCTGTGAATTGTAACAAAAAGAGAAAGCAAATTTAATTACTTTCTCTTGATTTAATTATTTAATTCCTAATATAACAAGTTTAATTTGTGCTAAATCGTTAATTGTAATTTCTCCATCATTGTCCATATCACCTGCTACTTTATCCATTCCTTGTAATAATCTAGCTTCAATTAAATGTAGTTTTACTTGTGCTAAGTCATTAACTGTAATTTCTCCATCTCCATCAGTATCACCTTTAATTCTTGTAGGCGTTGGAGGTGTTGGCGGTGTTGGTTCTTCTTTATTTATCCAGTCTACCTTTGCTGTTGCAGTTCCTTTATTTCCTGCTTTATCTTGGAATTCAAATGTAAATTCGTCATTTTTAGTAAATGTATATTCTCTACTATTACCATTATTAGTAATTGTAATTTCTTCACTTTCATTTACTAAAGTTACTACTATTTTTTCTGCATTTTCTCTTGTGCTATACTTAATTTGAGCTGTTGGTACTACTTTATCAATCCAATCTACTTTTGCTGTATGAGTTTTTACTTCTTTATCTAAATTTTCTTCATTCTCTTCTGAATTTTCCTCGTGTTCTGCATATTCAAATGTAAATTCTCCATTTTTGTCAAATGTATATGTGTTATTTCCATTGTTATTTAAGATTTTAACACTACTATTTTTACCATGTTCATCAACTATATATGTGTTTATAGTAGCAGTAACATCTTGATTTGTTAATACTGTTGTACTATAAGTCATATCACTTGCTATAATTTTAGTATCATTATCTATATAATCCACTTTAATATTTTTATATGCAATATTATTAGCTGCATCAAGAAGTCTAAATTCATATTCTTGATTTTTCTCTAGGTAAAATTCTAATGGATTAGATCTGATTTCTTCTAATTTCTTAAGTTCTTCTAATTGATCATTAGTTAATGTTACACTATTTCCTTCATTGTCAAAAGCTAATCTTTCTGTTACATTTCCATTTTCAAATGATGTTATATAATATTTAATTTCATCTAGTTTTCCTGTTGTATTTGAATATGTTATTTTCTTAGTAGCTCCATTTTCGTCTAATTCAGCAATTTTATATACATTACCTTCTTCGTCTAAGTATGATATGCTTACAACTTTTCCATTTTCAACCTCTACATAATTTGTCTTTTTATTATTTCTATCTAGTAAGTAAACATCTTCACTAATATTATCTAATACTGCCATTAGTTTTTTATCATCACTTAGTTTATATTTTACATCAGCTGTTGGCTCTTTTTTGTCAATCCAATTTACTTTTGCTGTTGCTGTTCCTTTATTTCCTTTTTCGTCTTCAAATTCAAATGTAAATTCTCCATTTTCAGTAAATACATATGTGTCTTTTCCATCATTATTTGTTATTGTTATTTTTGTACTTGGATTTGTAAGTCTTGCTATTACTGGCTCATTTGTTTTTTCAGTAGTACTATATCCTATACTTGCTGTTGGAGCAGGATTTTTAGTTACATCTTCATAAAAATTGAATGCTCTTGCTGCAAACCAATTTCCATTTGTTCTATCTGCAACTATTTTTACATATTGCACTTCTTTTGGTTCTGATATATCAAAACTTTGTGTATATCTTTCAGCTAATTCATTTGTATTTGCTTGGCTAGCATAAGTTATACCTGTACGTCTAGTTAAAACTTCCCAATTTTCGCCATCCATGCTTCCATAAATAGTACCATCATTAATTCTTCCGTTTCCACCACCTGCTGGTACAAATTCTACTGCTGATAAATAAACTGGTTTATCTAGTTTAACTACCATAAAACGATTTGTGTCTGTACCATTCCATGCTGAATGGTATCTTGTATTGTAGTTTGCATCTATTGCATTTCTAGCTGCACCACCATTGTTTACAGCTTCTGTTGAAACAGAATGTATGCTTAAATGTGAAACTGGTATATATTTTCTTGTATCTGGATCATTATTTTCTGTAAATGTATATATATTTGATGCATTACTTGCTAGTCTTGTGCCTGTTGCACCTTGTCTTAGTTGTACAGTTTTGTTTCCTGTTAAGTCTGGTGATGCTTGACTATATGATGTCCATGGATCTGTTTCTGTATAACGCCACTGTGTACTCAAATCAACTGCTATCATCCTATTTTCTTTATCGTTAGCATATAGTGTGCTTGGAAGCCCTGCTGATTCTAGTATGTCTATTTTGTATAAGTTTTCTTCATTGTAGTTTACACCTACAATATGTACATATATATCATTTTCTGATGTAATACTTGCTATTTGTTCTGCTGATAATTGTACTTCGTGCTTTCCTCCATTTTCACCTGTAAATAATTCGTTCCATGTATTTTTACCATCTAAGCTATAATCCCAACGAACAGTACTTCCATCAAATCTACTTCCTAATTTTATTTTTCCAGCATCTGCTCCATCAAAAGAAAAATCTGCTAATTTTGTATCAAGTGTTCCTAATAAAGATGATGCTAATAATCTAGTCAAACTTGGTTGTAATACTTCTGTTCCTTGATAATTTTTACCTTCTGTTAGTATTCTCGTTAGTAATATTGTATATTTAAATTGATAAACATCTGTAGTAAATTTAGGTTTAATTGTCTCTGCTAAATTGTATAGTGTGAATGGGAAACATTTAAGAGCTTCCATCATTTCCTTTGCTAGATTATAATATTGTTCTTCTGTTTTATCACTTGAAATATATAATTTTACTAATCCTGCCCAAGCGTCTAAGTTAATTGATTGTGCTTTTATAGCTTCTCTATATATTTGTTCTTGTTTTGTTTTATCATCTTTGTATACATCTACTGTCATTAATAATTCTTCAGCTTTTACAAAATTATTATAATCGTTTAGTGCTTCTTGTGCTAATGCAATATATGGTACATTGTATCCTTTTACATAGCTTCTATCATTTCCCCAGCCAATAAGTAGTCTTTCACCTTTTTCTGATTGCGTCCATCCTGATACATCATTGTCTATTCCCCAGTATCCTTGCCCACTAGCATTTCTATTATAGTATATTATTGCTGCATGTCCTGGTTGACCAATAACTGCTGATGGTATTGCGTGTACACCACGAATACAATGACCAGTTTTTGATATACCTCCACAAACAGCTCCTGTACCAAATTTATTTCTAAAATTCATCCATAATTTATTTAGTTTATAGTCTGATGTACCTCTTGTTATTCCATAATCGTATAATTTTTTATCTCCAACTGCAAATAATTCATTAAAATATTCTTTATTTTCTTCAGCGTAATAAACTGGATTTCCATAGTTTGGCCATACATAAGCCATATATGAATGTGGTGTTAAAAGTCCCCATGCATTGTTTGGTGCTGCATCTATTTTTGATTGTGTATATTCATTAAGCCATACTACTGATTCATCATCAATCATAGTTTGCATAATATAACGCATTTCTTCTATATTATATGTTTCAAACCAAGGTGTAATATTTACATTGTCAGTTGCTTTGAATTTTCCATCATTGTACATTTTTTTATAAATTGCATAACGATCCACTGCATCTGATTGGTTTTCTTTAGCACTTGGTTGCATCCATAGTGCAACTTGTGCAGAGTGTGTTAAAGAAATTGTTATTGCCATTCTTTTATAAAGTTCTCCTTTTGTTGTAAGCTGATTAGGATATTTTTGTGTTAATATGGCTTTTCCTGCCTCTGATATCTCTTCTGTTTCATTAAAGTCATTTTTATATTCTTTTAATAATCTTGTAAGTACATTTAGTGAATTATAATATCCACCATTAGGAGTACCTCCTAATATATAATAACGAAGATTTGTTACATCGTTCATTAACCAATCTATTGTCGCTTGATTTTCTGGTGCTTCGTCTGTAAATCTTTTTAATGCATAGTTACCTACACTACTTACGAATTTTCTTTGTAATACTAATAATTCATAGTTAGGATCTGATAAATCTTTATTTGCATAATCTTTTATTCTTTGATCATATACAGATATATCTGGAAATTGATTAACTTCTTCCTTGTATTCATCTGTAATAATCATTGGATTTATAAATACTGCATGGTCTGCTGCATTAGATCCATTATCATATACTTGTATTCTTATGTATTTTGCTCCTGTAATGTCTACTTCTTCAAATATAGCATCCTGTCCTGGCATAATTACTCTATCAGTGTCTGTCTCTGCATTTTGTAGAGTCCAGTTTTCACTTCCAGATTCATGAAATGTGTCTTTATCTGATGTATATATCCATACTTTTACACCATTACCTGATGTTGATGTTTTATTAATTCCAATATATGTTGTTAAGGTATGATATTTTTCACTATATTCGCTCACATCATAATATATATTTGCATTTGCATGTGCAAAAAGTCCATAGTCAAATGTATAATATGAACCTTCTCTCTTAACTGAAAGTTTGTTTCCATTATAATCTTGATTTATTTTTACTGAACCATAATATCCTACATTAGATTTTTTTATTGGTAATTTTTCTGTGTCTGTTAACCTAATATATTTCCCTTCGTTAGGATCTGCTGTTTCTGTAGTATTATTTTGTTCAGTTTCGTCTGCAGCATAAGTTGCTAACATTCCGCTCCTTAATTGAGCCTGTTATCTCTTTTCCTATGTATACACCTGTAAGAATATATTGTGAACATATCGAAAGTATTAATAATACAATAATTTTTATTGAAATTTTTCCTATTTTGTTTCCTTTAATACTATTCATAAAAAAACCTCCTTATTTTATGTGCACTATACTTCTATTATAGCATATTTTTACATTTATGTAAATCATTTTATGTTTCTTTATATTTTGTTGTATTATAACATGTTTTATTTTTTTATATCAAGTAGGGTTAGTTTTTTTAATTGTAATATTTTACTCTTTCTTTTACGTATGCTTGTTTTTGGTGTTTTTTTGATATTTGTTTACAAATATATTAATGTTTTTTTACATATATCTTGTTTCCTTTATTTACTGTAATTCCTGCTTTTGGTGTCTGCTCTCTTATGATTGTATTTTCTTTATCTAATTCTTCCGTAGCATCTTCAATACTAAGTTCTAAGGAATTTTCTTTTAGGATTTTTTCTGCTTCACTAATTGTTTTTCCAATAATATCTGGTACTTTAACCTGTTCTACTTTTTCTATTTCTTCTTCATTCCCTTGGTTTACTTCTAAATATGGTAATATTTCACTAAACACTTGCCCTCCTACTGGTGCTGCAACGCCACCTCCTTGGTGCCCCCCCTCTCCTGTTGGATTATACAAAGTAACTAAAACCACTACTTGTGGATTATCAATTGGTGCTACACCACAAAAGGAAGTAACATATTTATTAGTATTAACACCATCTTCTGAAGTTCCTGTTTTACCTCCTATTCTATATCCTGCAACTTTTGCATTTTTCCCGAGTACCTTCTGCTACAACGGATTCCATCATACTTAAAACTTTTTCTGAAGTTGCTTTTGATATAACAGTGCCATTATTTTTTACAGGTATGTCTGTTGCTTCTTTTGTTTCACTATTTATAATTTGCTTTACAATACGTGGTTCAATACTATTTCCTCCATTTGCAATTGCTGATACTGCTGTTGCTAATTGTATTGGTGTTATTTCAAATCTTTGGCCAAAACTGATTGTCGCAAGTTCTACTGGTCCTGCTTTTTCTTCAGCTAAAAAAATACTATTAGCTTCGCCTGGCAAATCTATTCCTGTTTTATTTAATAATCTAAATTTGTTTAAATAACTGTAATATGTGTGAACTCCTAATTTTTGCCCTAATCCTATAAATACTGGGTTGCAAGAATTCATTAAACCTTGTCTTAAACTTTCTGAACCATGTGGTCTGTAATATCTCCAACATTTTATTCTAACACCTGCAACTTCAATTGCACCAGTACAACTAAATTCTCCTTCTTTGTCTATATCTGTTACAAGTCCTTCTTCTATTGATGCAGATGCTGTTATTACTTTAAATACTGAACCTGGCTCATATGTATCTGTAATTGCTTTATTTCTCCATACTGCTTGTAAATTTTTCGTTTTTTCTGCTTGTTCTAAAGATTCCCATTGTTGTTTTAAATCATCTGTATACGCATCATAAGGATTATTTAAATCATAAGATGGATATGTTGCCATTGCTAATATATCTCCATTTTGTGGATTCATTACAACAATATTGCCTCCATCTGTGCATACATTATCTATGCAGGCCTCTTTTAAATATTTTTCTACAATTGATTGTATTGTCATATCTATTGTTAATACTAGGTCATTCCCATCTACTGCTGCTACATATTTCTCTCCTTCTTCTCCTATTTCTCCTCCTTTTGCATCTGTATGCCTTTGTATTGCTCCTTGAGTTCCTTTTAGTTCTTTATCATATTTTGCTTCTATTCCATCTAATCCTTGATTATCACTTCCACAAAACCCTATAATTTGTGAAGCTACAGTACTATGTGGATAATATCTTTTTGTATCTTCATCTATATTAATTCCTGTTGTAATGTTGTTTTGTTGCATCCATACACGTAATTCATCTGTTTTTTCTTTGTCTATTTTTTTAATGATTGTTTCTATTGAACTTCTTTTATTTACTTTCTTTAAAATCTTTTCATAATCCAAGTCAAATAAATCTGCTAGCTTTTTTGCTACTTTTTCTTTGTCTTTTTTATCAATATTTCCAGGATTTACTGTTACTGTTTCTACTGTACTACTTACAGCTAATACATTTTTTCCTGTACTATCATATATTGTTCCTCTTTTAGGATTAATTGTTCTATCTAGTGTTTGTTGTTGATATGCTAAAGTTGATAATTCCCCTCCTTGAATAAATTGAATAACTCCCAATCTTATAAGTAAACAAATTATAATTATAAAACATATAAAAAGCGTATTTCTCATTTTTCTTTTACTTGCTAATTTTGTTGTAACCATAAAAAAATCCTCCTAATTTATTTTATTAGAAAGATTTTTCTTTATTCTTATTTTTAATTGTTAAATATTTTATCAACTAATTTCTCAAACCAGTTCTTTTCTTTTTCTATTATTACCTCTTCTGTTGCTGCTTCAACATAATCTTTTTTAGGTAAGCTAATATAAATTGTTTGTCTATTAGTTAATTTTTGCATACCTAGTTTTTCCTTTGCTAGTTTTTCTATTGTGTTTAAATTCAAGCTGTTTTCAATGTTTACTTTTGCTTGTTCATTTTCTTTTTGAATAGAAGATAATTCTCTTTTTAACTTCTGAACCTGTGAAAACTTTTCGTTAATTTGAGAATTTCTATAACTTACAGTTAGTAGTAGTATAAATATTCCTATAACAATTAAAGTTAATTTTGTTTGTCTTCTCTTTTGCGCTGTAGATACTTTTACCTCTTGCCTTGGTAAGTCTTCTACAACTTTTAATTCTCTTCTTTTTCTTTGTGTCTGCCTTTGTCTCTGTCTTTGTGTCTGTCTTTGTCTTTCTGGTTCCAGTTTTCTTGGGCTTGTAGAATATTGATACATATCTCTAGCCATAAGTTATTCACCTCCATTCTTTTGTTAATTATTATTTTTTCTTAAGTTGGTAATTGTATTAATAGTTATAGTTCAGACTAAATAACTTAAAATAGCGCGAAGAAGTTTATATATTCAATTTTTTTAGTAGGAATTACTTGGGAGAGCCTAAAAAAAATAATATATACACTTCTGGGAGCGAGTACGTAATATTAAGTCTGAACAGTAACTATGAATAATCTATTATTACTTAAAACATAAAACTTAACTTGTTTTTTCAAAAATTCTTAACTTTGCACTTTTACTTCTTGGATTTTGTTTCTGTTCTTCTTCACTTGCTATTATTGGTTTTTTGTTTATAATTTTTCCTTCTGATTTTGCACCACATACACAATATGGTAAATCACTCGGACATATGCATTTTCCTTTAGCTTCTATATATGCATTTTTAACTGCTCTATCTTCTAATGAATGAAATGTTATTATGCATAATCTTCCTTGTGGTTTTAAACAATCAATTGCTTTTTTTACTGTGTTATATAGTGGTTTTATTTCATTGTTTACTTCTATTCTAATTGCTTGGAATGTTCTCTTTGCTGGATGTCCATCATGTTGTTTTGATTTAGGTATTGAATTTTCAATTATATTTACTAATTCTTTTGTTGTATTAATTAATTTTTCTTTTCTTGCTTCGCAAATATTTTTAGCTATTTTTCTAGAGAATCTTTCTTCTCCATATTCAAAAATAATATTTGCAAGTTTTTCTTCTTCATATGTATTTATTACTTCCTTTGCAGTTAGCTTTTGACTCCTATCCATTCTCATATCTAGTTCATTTTCTCCTAGATAACTAAATCCCCTGTTTCTTTCGTCTAACTGGTAAGAAGATACTCCTAAATCTAGTAATATTCCATCAACCTTTTCAATGTTTAATTCTTCTAATATTTCTACTATATTATCGTGATTATTATGAATTAATTTTAGATTAGAAAATTTTTCTAGCTTTTGCCTAGCAGCTTTTAATGCTTCTTCATCTCTATCAATTCCAATTAAAAGTCCTTTATCTGATAGTTTTTTTATAATTTCTATACTATGCCCTGCTCCTCCAATTGTTCCATCTACATAGATTCCGTCTGGTTTGATATTAAGCCCTTCTATGCATTCTTCTAGCATAACTGGTTTATGATTAAATTCCACTTTAATACCTCAAATTAAATTTTATTAAATAACGTTTATTAGCTGGTAAGTTCGAAAACTACCAGCTATATTTATCTAATGTATGTTTTCCTTTTGTTTTTCATAGCTCTTTTGTATGTTTTTAATTTTTTATAAATTTGTCTTTTGTCTTTCTACTATTATCTTAAGTAACTTTTGTCTTATGCATGTTTTTCTTTTGCGAAAATTCCGTTTTTTAACTTAATAATTTTTATCTTTTGTATCTTTCTCTTTTGTATAGATTTTGTTTTTGGGTTTAATAATTTTTATCTTTTGTATCTTTTTCTTTTGTACAGATTTTGTTTTTTGGTATTTTGCATTTTCTTTTGTATTCTTATACTATAAATTTTTATAGCTTTGTCTTTTGTAACTTTTTTGTTTTATCTTTAGTAATTTTTTCTTTAGTAAATTTGTCTTTTGTATTTTTATATAAACTTTTTCAAGTTATATACCAAGCATTGTCATATTTTCAGCAATTTCATCTGCTGAAATATTTTCATCACAACTTTCCCAAGTTTGTTTATTCCAAATTTCTAGTCTTGTTCCAACTCCTATAATTATTGCTTCTTTTTCTAAGTTTGCTGCTGTTCTTAAATTATTTGGAATTAAAAATCTGCCTTGTTTGTCTAATTCACATTCTGTTGCTCCTGATAAGAAAAATCTTACAAAGTTTCTGGCATTTTTATCTGATAGAGGTAAAGTTTTTAATTTTGTTTCAAAATTTAACCACTCATTTTGTGAAAACGCAAATAAACACCCATCTAAACCTTTTGTTACAATGAATCTTTCTCCCATATCTTGTCTTAACTTTGCTGGCATAATTAATCTTCCTTTTGCATCTAGAGAATGCTCGTATTCACCAATTAGCAATTAAACTTCACCTCCCCACTTAGTCACCACTTTGTTCCACTTTTCTCCACTTCACTTAAATTTTAATATAACTTTTACTATTTTGCAAGCTTTTTTTGAAATTTTTTTATTTTTTTGTTACAAGTTAGACTAAATAATTTTAAATAGCACTAAAGAGTTATAATATATTAATAAACTGTTAGTTGTAACTACAAGTTAATGATCAGCATATTGTATCAAAAGAAATGTTAATATATAAATATTTATTTGATATCGAATGTAACTGGAATATATTTAGGAATTCTTATAAAATATAATGAGGGATGTTCATGGTACTTCGAGCTCTGCGAGAAGGGTCTGAATGAAAGAGGCTCATTATATTTTATTAGAATTTCTTAATGTATGTAAGGCAACCGAGATACAAATAAATATTTATATACTAACATTTCTAATATTATGGTTTTGCCTTGAACCTCCCTAATTTTAGGAGATATGAACACATAACACTATTAAACATTTTTAAAAAGAACTTATAGTATGTTTTTTGTATTATTTTCTTATTTTTAGTTCGTTTTCATTCAATCCTACGACTGCTATACTTTTATTATAAATTAATTGGAGGGAATTATGAATAATAAAAAAAGTAATAGCAAACAAAATTCAAATAGCAAAAATAACAACAGCAAGCCAAAAAAAGATTATAAAATAACTTTAGGTAAAAAGTTGAAATTAGCTAGACATAAAGCAAATATCACTCAAGCACAACTAGCAGAAGAAGTAGATGTATCAATAGAACATATTAGCAATATGGAACGCGGAACTTCTTATGGTAGTGTCGAATTGTTAATTGATATTTGCAATACGCTTAATATTAGTGCTGATTTTATATTTGACGGTTCTATAGAACGAAATTTACTTACTCTTGATTCTATCGCAGACGACAACTTGGTTGAAAGTTACCTAAAGTTAAATCCTCGTAACAAAAGAACTTTAAGTACTATTGCTCTTGCATTAGCAAATGAACAAGAACAAACAAATAAATATTTGAAAAAAGCATAAAAAGTAGTTTTTAAAAAAATTCCTAAGTAATGGTACATACTTACTTAGAAATTTTTTAAATTCAATATTTATTTTGCAAAGAAAGTCCTCCTATTAGAAGAACTTTCTTTTTTGTTTATATTGTAGAAAAATTTTCTAAACTTCCTATAATATAAATTTATTTTAATTCAGGATATCCAGTTTCATTCATTTTTGTAAAATCCCAAATTGATTCGTCAAATCCTAGGTTTTTATAAAATTCTGCATTCAAATTACTCTTTGAAATTGTATCTAAGTGTCCTGCTGTATTTCCTGTTACACGACTTGCTCCTGTTTCTTCAGTTATTTCATAACATTTTGTTAAACAAGCTTTGACTTGACTTTCTACTACTCCAGTAAATTTATATGGAATCATTCTATTTCCTGATGTATCTGTATATCCTGTCATATTTCCAAAAGCAATACAGTTTTTAACTGTTGGTGTATTATATATATTACCTATAAGTGAAGCATTGAATATACTATTTGCAACAGGATTATAATTATTGCTTGTTTTTGTTATATCAACATTTGTTATTACATTTTCAATTGTTCCACCTTGTTGCATTGCACCTACTAATCCACCATTTTCTGTACCAGTAACATTTAGAGTTCCTTGTACATAAATGTCTTTCATTTTTCCACCATATTTTCTACCTGCAAAAGTTGATACATATACACCTGTTCCTGTAACATTTGCATTTTTTACTGAGATATTTTCAAATACTGAATTTGCATTATTTCTTCCATCCATTCCAGTTACTACTGCTACGTTACTTCTTCCTGATAATGTAATATTGTTAAACTTCATATTTTTAAATGTGGCTGTAAATGTTTCTTGTGCAAATGCTGCAACAAAATCTCCATTTCCTCTTCCTGCTCCTGTGTTTGTAAAATTACTTATATTTAAGTTTTCTACTGTTCCTCTGAAGTTTGCAAATAAACTTAGATTTGTTAAATTTGAAATTGTATGTCCATTTCCTTGTATTTTTCCTGTAAAAGTATTTGATACAATTGCATTACCACTTCCTGTATATCCAGTAAAGTCTATATCACTTGTTAATTCAAATAGTCCACCTGTTTCAGCATTTAGTTTTTCTACAAATTCATCTTTGTTTGAAATCTTTGTAACCAAACGCTCTACAGTACATTCTCTAGTAATTACATTACTAACTGTTCCACCAATTAAGCCTAAATCATTTCTGCTACCAAAGAACATTTTTAGACCTGTAGCATTGATTTTTTCTGCTGTACTAGATTCTATTCTATTAGCTAAAGCTCCTGAAGTAGTATTAGTTCTTGGAATGTCTGTATTTTCTAATGTTAAGTTTCCAACATAACCATATCTAATTTTATTAAATATAGGTATTTTATTGCCAATTATTTTATGTCCATTACCATCTAATCTACCCATAAATGTTTGTGTTACATTTGTAGTCATTTCTGAGAAATCAATGTCATTATCTAATATATAGTAACCATAAGGTTTACTATTAATTTTTTCCACTAATTCTTCTGCTGTTTGTATATGTGTTACTTCAACATCTGTTCCAAGTGGGTCAGCCACAAAGTCATTTGTAGCACTCTTTAAGTAATGATAATATATCTTTCTAAGATTTGTTCTTTGAGAAATGTTTCTATCTCCATTATTAGCATCATTTGTTAATGCTTCTGTATATCTATCTATCATATATTGAATATCAATATATTTATTGTTATTAATATTTTCTTCAACTGTTGCATATCTACTCATTTTATATTGTTTCCAGTCCATTTCAGTACCTGTTACCATTTTAGTAATCTTTTTAATTGCATCTAAGTCATTAGCAGATGCTCTGCTACCATAAGTAACATATCCATCAACTCCAGCATAACCTAACATTTCAAAGAAATTACGTTTAGTAGAGAATGCATCAGCATATCCACCATCTAAA
>CANPDB010000002.1 GCA_947572725.1 uncultured Clostridium sp.
AAATTGATTTCACAAATTACCCCTGCCTTGTGGCTCTAAGGTTTAAGGAAATTATGTTGTGCCATTTTGAATGTCCACTCACTTCTTTTCTCCTCCTTTTTAATTTTTCTCTATTTTCAAGACTTTCGAGCCTCTAACCACTGAATTCACTCATTTTTTTGCTTTGTTGAACTTTGTTGATTTTAGTGGGTTTTGGTGGTTCTGTGTTGAAACGATTGCTCCGCTTTTTTTATGTAAAACTGTTTTTTATTTTTAAATAAACATTCGTTCCATACATTTCAATGTACTTTTTTATAATTTTCGTTTTTTATTGTATCACATTATTTTTTATTTGTGTAGTCTTTTTACAAATAAATTACTTTTAACATCATTAAATTATCTCATTGATTTTACAATTTGCATTATCTCTTCTATTGATCTTTTTCTAATTTTGCAGTAAAAGAGGATAATTATCAAAAAGTTCAACAATAAAATAAATTTTATCTTTTTCCATCATACTTGCAAACATAGGCAACTCGTGAAAATTTGTTAATATATCCAATATATAACCAGAAAATTGCTGAATTAGTAACGAAAGTAGCCATTTTTCTGAAGATGCCAAATTGCAGAAATTTTCTTTTAAATATTCAACATTAAAATAAAATCTATCCTCTTCTTCAAACCTGCAAACCTTTTCAAACTGTAATAGATCCGAGTCAAACAAATAATTCCAAGTATTGCAAATTAAATATTTCTTATCATATTTACTATATTTTCTCTCTAGTTCATCTTTAATACTAGTCAAAACATCACCCAAAAACATTATTGACTTTTTAACATATGAATCACTTAAATTTATTTTTTTGCCTATATCTTCACTACTTTTATTACATTTTTGTATAAACTTTCTATTTATAATTCCGATTATTATGAGTCAAGCAATTTCTAACTTCTGATATTTTGTTTAAAACTTCAGTATCACAATTAACACTGATTTCTAAGATATTACTCAGTTGTTTCATCCATTGCTCTACATTTCCATATGTAAGTTTAATCACAAATTTTTCTATAATTCCATCTAACGCTTCTCTATTTGATGCATTAAAAATCAAATCATTTTTTTCAATTCCAGAAAAAATTTCTTTAGGCACTTTTTCTGGAAAAGCATTACAAAACTTTGTCATTAGCATTGTAATTGCACCTTCGAACATAGCATAAGAATATAGAAAAATGGGAATTCTTAAACTATTATCTTCATTTATTTTGTATAACTTTTTCTCTATTTCTTGTATATTATGTTCTAAAATAGATATAAGTTCTGAGCATATTAATATAACTGGCTTCCTATGATTTTTATTCATTCTTTTTAACTCTTCCTTCCTACATATAAAATCCTATTTATTGTATAACAGTTGTCTACAATTTAATTATAATAGTTTAAGTTTGTATAATTCCAACATAGTTAAAACCATAATACCCTTAAATTAATTTAGAAAACTAATTTGTTCAACATTACTTCTTAAATATACCTGTTCCAATGAAGTATCCATCATAGCATCTCCATTTACTCTAAAATCTTCTATGTTTAAAAAGCTATTATTCGTATATTTACTACTTCTTAAAGCTAATTGATATATTAAAGTAAACTTGTCTGTAATAGAACTTTGACTTAAATCTGATAAACAAATCATTTGAATGTTGAATTTTTTAGAAATCTCAAGCATTGGCTCCAATAAATGTTTTGATGAAGTTTTACCAAAAGGATTGTCCAAAATAAATACTTTTGATGCCTCTACTTTTTCATCTTCTCCTAGATTTTCTAATTCTTTTCTTCTTGTGTATTCAATCAAAGCAGAAATTAGTGCAAAACAAGCAATAAATTTTTGTCCTCCTGAATTTCCAACAATAACATCTTCCCATTGTCTTAAGCCACTATTTTTGTTCTCAATATCAAATTTATACAATTTCACTTTAATTGTTTCTAAGTCTAAGGTTAAGTTTAACAATTGGCGATCAGATAAATAAATAGCAACTTTGCTTTCTATCATTCTTCTTATATTTTCACTTTGCTTACATTCTTCACGTAAATCTTGAATACACTGTTGTATATGATTTTCTATCCTCTGCTCAATATGTTCTTTTAATTCTTGTGGAATATCAATTTTTAAAATTTGTACATATCTCGTACCAATTTTTATTTTAGAAGACTCTGATATTTTTTTCATTTCTTGATATAATATAGTTCCCTGTTTTACTGCATGTTGCAATATATTTTTCTTATCTTGTTCAATATTTTGTAATGACATATTCAAGATTCCAATATATTCTTTTAATTTTTCTACACAATCTAACATTTTTTCATATATGTAATAATAAGAATCAAAAGTTCCTTCTTCTACATTTTCTATTGAAACATTTTCTAAAAAAGATTTTATAATTCTATGACTTTCTCTATATTGTGTACTTATTTCTAAATGTTTTTTATAGATGTTCTCTTTATTTCCTTGATTTTTATGTTTTAATGCTTTATATTCACTAATTAACTCTTGTAGATTTGTTTCTTTTAATTCATTTTTATTTATACTTTCCTTTATGTTTTTTACATCAACATTTCGTTCAATTTCATTAATCTGCTTTTGCATTTTTTTATTTTGTTCTGTATATTCATTTTGTTCTTTTTTACCTTGTTCTTTCTGTTGTTCAATTTGTGTTTTTCTAAATTCATAATTTCCTTTTATGTTGCTTGCTACAATAGGTTCCATCTTTCCTATCTTTTTTAAATTTTCACAAATTGTGTTAAATTGAGTTTCTATTATTGCACATTTAGTAGATATTTTGCTTGCTTCTTCTCTTTTATATTCTAACTCTTTTTCTTCCTCTTCTTTTTTTTCTTTTGTTAAATCTTCCATTTCTTCTGAATATGTAATAAGTTCATAATCTTGTAAATTTATATCTCCATAATCTTTTTGTTTTTCTTTTTCTAAATCTTTTCTTGTTCTACTCCAGAATATTATTTGTTCATCAATATGTTTTCTATCTTGCTGATATTTCTGTGTTAATTGTTCATATCTAGCTTCTAGTTCTTCTAAAGAACTATTTAATATTTCTTGTTTTTCTCTTTTAGGTATTTTTAATTGTTTTTCTTTAATATTATCTAAATTTTTAGACAAATCATTTTTTATAGCTATGTTTTCTCTTTCTTGCTTTTGGGCTATTTCTATTTTATTTTCAAAATCTTTATTTTCTTCTTTTTTTGACATTATTTCTTTTTCATAAGTTTGTTTACGTTTTATATCTTCACAATAATTAGCATCGTTCTCTAGATAATCTAAAAATAGCACTTTTTCTTGTTCTCTATTTGCTAATATAACTTGTTCTGCCTCAATTTCCTGTTTTCTTTTCTCATTTTCTTCTTGAAGTCTATTTCTTTGCTCTTTACTGTTAATATTTTCTTCTTTTTTATCTTGTATTTTGGTTTCTAAATATACTAATTCTTGTTCCATTTCTTTTTTATTGTCTTCTTGATATTTAAATTCTTCTATTGTGTGAATGTGCCCTTCTATCCTTTGTAATTCTTTTTCAGATTCATCTTTTCTTTTTTTATATTCTTGTAATTGTTTTTCTAATTTTTGTTTATATTCATTAGCATTTGTTGAAAAACATTCCTTGTGATATAAACTTAAAAAATAAATTTCTTCTATTTGAACTATTTGCTTTTCTTTTTTAACATTTTTATCTATATTTTGATATGTAATTATAGGGGCTAGTTTATTTACTTCTTCTCTAATTTCTAATTGTTTAATTTTATCTAAATCTTCTTGTGTTACTATATAACAATATGGTAATAAAGGATTTTTTTCTAGTAATTCTTGTTGATACTTTTCTTCTTGCTTTTTCAAATATTCTTCTCCTGTTATATATTCTATATTAGCATTTTCTAACATCTTTCTTATTTCTCGTGAATTGTGAAGTGCTCCTTGTTCTAAATCTAATATAGTTTCTTTTGTTCTATCTATTTTACTTACTAAATCCTCTACTTTTCTTTTATATTCTAAACATTTTTCATTAATAATAGTAAAATACAATTGTTTTTGAAAAACATTTTCTTTTATTCTATGAAAGTTTAAAATTTCTTTTATTTTCTCTTCTCGCTTTTGAAATTCTTGATATTTTAATGTTTTTTCTGTATATACATTATTTAATTGTTCTAATTGTGTAGTGTTTTCTTCTTCTTTTTTGTAAGCATCTTCTATTTGACTTTTTGCTATTTCTATTTGTTTTTGATTTTCAACTATTTCAGTTTTTAATTGTTGTATTTCATGTTCTATATCTTGTTGTATTTTTTCTACTTGTTTTTCTTCTAATTCATTTAATAAATTTCTTGTTATAAAAATATGCATTTTTTCAAAAAGTTCTTTTTCTTGCTTTTCAAATTGATTAATTTTTTGTTGTAATGTCCCTATATTTATAGAAAATTCTGTTATACTTTTTTGATTTGTTTTACTTGTTTGCTTCCATTTTTCTATATTTTGCTTTATTTCTTCATTATTTGCTTGAATTTCTTCCAATTGATTAGTAAAATTTTCTATTTTCTTTTTATACTGTTCTTGTAAACTATATTCAACTTTTATAAGTTGTTCATCATTGTTTTGTTTTTCTAAATCCTTTATTGCAATTTGCAGAGCTTCTAATTTAGCAATTGCCTGCTTTTCTTTTTGATTTATATGTGCTACTTTTTGCAGTCTGTATTTAAAAGTAGCATTTTCTAGTTTTTTATTTTGTAAATCTAATTCTTCTAATATTTTCTCTTTTTGCTCTTTTATTGCTTCTAAATCGTTTTGATGATGATAATATTCTTCTGATATTTCTTCGTATTTTATCTGTTCTAATTCTTGTTCATTTTGTAACATTTTTTGTGCTATCTGTTCTATTTTTTGTTGATTTTCAATACTTAATTTCTGTAAATTCATATAAATACTATTAATGCTAACTTCTACTTGATTTTCTTGTTCTAATTGTTCTAATAAAAATTTTAGGCTTTTTTCATATTCTTCTATTTTTGTTTTGAATTCTTCTAAAATCTCTTTTTCTTTAATATTACTTTCTTTTTCTATAATTTCTTCCATTAAACTTACAAACATATCCTTGAGTTCTTTGCTTTCTGCTTCATTACTATCTGAAATAGTCTTCAAAATCCATTTATTCACTAAACTATCTGATGTTTTACACTCTTTAAATAATTCATCTACTCCGCCTTCGTTTTCATTCATTTTTGATAATATCTTCCATTCATTTGTAAATATACCATATTCAGAAAGCTTCCTTCTATAAGCACTTTGCTCTGCTCTACTATAAGTATTTAAATCTGGCATATTTTTACTTTCATTTAACATTTTTTGTGCCGCTTCATAAGATTTATATATAATTACATTTTGATTTTTTTGTATAAAAGGTATATTTTTAATATCAAATTCATTACTTCTATTATACTGATTTATAAAAGTAAAATACTTAGTTTTGTTCATATCATCACTGGAAAATTGCCTATTCATAACAATTCCAGTTAACAAATAATTATTTGCAGAATTATCCAATTTCCATTCAATTAAAATATATGATGGTTGCTCTGGAGACAAATAGCTATATACCTCTCTATTATGAATTTTACTTTCTGGTAATAGTGGTTGTTGTAAAAGTTGGACTAATACACTTTTTCCACCACCATTTGCTAAATTCAATAAAACATTTTCTCCACTATAACAATTTAGTAATAAATCTTTTATTATTTTTTTGTCATATTGAATATTAGCAATTCTGATTCTATTTATTTTAGGCATTATTCTCATCTCCAATCATAAATATTTGATTAATTTGTTTTATTCTATCTTCTAATAAATAATGATATCTCATTAAATTATCTAATTTTTCTTCTGGTCTAATTTCTTCCTTGTTCTCTCCTTCGGGATAAAAAACTAATTTTTGTTTTTCTAAAACATCACAAGCCTTTCTTACTATATGTTTTCTTGTATTTCTTCCTGTTCCATCAATTAGTCGTGACTTCCATTGATCTGCAATATTTCTAAAATTAATAGAATAGTCTTCTTCTAATAAACTTTGTACATCCTCATCAATCTTTTCAAATCTTTCATCTAAAGCTGCGACAATATCTTTTAATTGTAAAAAATCCGCTTGTTTTGGATCTGCATTTTTACCGCCATAAAACAAATATAAAATGAACATTATAATATAGCAAATTAAAAATGTTTCTATTAAATTAGCTGATTTAGTAGACTCTCTTAATTCTCTTAGTGAAAAACTAAGTATTTTATTTTCTATGTTCGCTACTATGTATATAATACGAGGTGTTTCAACAATTTTAAAATCTAGTTCTCTTTCAAACTTTTCTAAAATTTCTTTTATTTCTGGATTTTCCATATAAGTTTGAAATAACTCTTTATCTTTTTGTCTACTAATTTCCCCTTGTTCTAATAACACCTTATAAATTTTCAAGGCCTGTTCCATATTCATTTCCTCCAATTACTGTAAATTTCAAATCATTCATTTCTATTGTTTCTTTTAGTTCATCTTTTTCTATACAATATTTGAAAGTATCATTTAGTTTCTCAATTTTAATGGTATCAAAACTAAATGTGCTTCCTTTTTCTTTTAGGATTTTATATAGACAATATGATAAATCAAATTCCCCATTACAAGTTTCATTTACTGCTTCTTCTTTAAAAAATTCTGAAATAGAAATTGTTTCTATTTCGTATAATTTCAGCATTACTAAAAATACTCTTTTATCTTCAATATATTTTAGTTTGTTTTCCTCTTCTAATCGTTCAAACCATTCAGAAAATTTAAATTCTGCCCTTTCTTGTGTTATAAAATTAAACACATCTTCTATCATTTCTGTATGTATCTTGTTTCTTCTTTCAATTCGTTCTTTTTGTCTTCTATTATCCTCTAATTCTTCCTCTTGCCTAAAAAAGTCCTCTTGTTGTTCTTTTATTTTTGATTGATTATCATATATTAAGCTTAAATTTAATCTTTTTTTCGCCCCTGCTAAAAATAGTGGATTTGCAAGACTTTCATATACTTTATATATTTGTTCTGTATTCTTTATTTCCATTCTTTCTAATGGTTTTAATATTTCTTCTTCTAAATTATATCTTTTCTTTTTGCTAAAACTCATAGTATCCTCTAGTATCTGTAAATATAATTTTTTTAATTTTTGAACTTGTATAAGTATCTGTCTTTGATATCTTAGTGCTGTTTTAACATTTTTAGAAATATTATAAACTTCTCTTTTAGCTTTTTTTATATTTTCATCTAACTCATTGTTTTGCTTTTCTTCTTGTTCTAAACGCTCTTTTGATTTTGTAATAAGCTCATCTATCTGTTTCATTTCGTCATATTCTTCTTGAAGTAACATATTTGTTTGCTTTACTAACTCTTCATACTTTGCACTTGATATTTCGTTAATATTTGATTTTAGTTTTTCTTCAAATTGTAAAAATTGCTTTTTCTGACTTATTAACCTTCTTATAATTTCCTTACTTTGTTTTATAGCTCCTTGATAATTCTTCTTTTTAATTAACATTTTTAATTTTATTTCTTCTATTTGAAAACCAAGTTCATCCTCTACTTCTTTTGTACGAAATAAAAAGTCATATCCTTGTTTTGTTAATTCATAAATTATTTTGCCATTATCATTTATTTTGTCACAAACTAATCTTACTGCTATTTCTTTATTACCATGTTCATAATCCATAATTTGATAATTTCTAACAGTTCCCTTGTTTTGTAATATATCTTTTATAATATATCTTGTTATTTCTTCAGCTTCTTGTATTGATACTTGTTTATTGTAAGATGGTAATATCAATTTTACAAATTGTATAATACTTTCTAATGTACATTCTTGTTCTTCTGTTAATGTAATTTCCATAATATATACTAATACAGACATTATAATGTTATCTAATTGATTATCTTCAAATAGATTTTCTATTTTATCTGTTCTATTTCTTCTTTTTGCAATTGATTCAACTATTGCAAAAAACTCCATACGTTTTTCAAATCCTTTTAAATATTCTAGCATTACTTATTTTCCTTTTTATATTTTTATTATTTTAACGTAACAATTTTCTTAATATTTCAGCATTTATAATTTCCTGTGGAATATAACGATTTTTATTTAATATTAATTTTATTTTTTCTTTATATGTGGTTGTAAAGAAGCTTAAAAATAAATCTATATTTATATTTGTATTTTGCCTATTTTTGATTTTCCCTAATTGTTGTATTTCCTTTGTATCTAGCATCTTTTCATATATTTCAAAAAATAAGCAAATTGAACTATTTTTATTTTGTATAACAGTTCTTTGAAACATTTCTATTCCAGTATAATCTAAATCTCCCCAATATATAAAATTACATTTCCTTTGTATTATTTCCTTTTCATATTCTTCCAAAGCTTTTTCTTTTGTAATTTTATTTCCTTCTCCATATAGTATAGCATCTATTCTAGTATTTCCTATATAAATTTCTTTTTGTATTTCATTTATTACTTTTCTTACGCTATACCAAGTATCTTTGTTTTCAATTATTAAAATATTCATTTCTTCTTTTTTGGTATGTATATAATCAAAAAATGGTTCTGGTGTTAAATAATAATTTATAGTTTTTTCTAAATTGTTAAATTTGATAATACTTTTGCATAAAGAATCATCTAAAATCTTTTCATCATTCCAAATTTGATATGCTCTTTCGTTTTTAGAAATGGAAATATTTAATTTTTCTCTATTATTAATTAAAAAGTCATTTAGTATCAGTAATAGTTTTCTATGTCTTTGATATGTTTGTGGCTTTTTTAAATATCCTTCTATATTTAATATATTACATAATGTTTGTATTTCACTAGTATAGCTATTTTCTTGTTCTTGTTTTATAATTTTATATTTTAAAAAAAGTGATGGAATTTTGCCATTCTTATTTTTTCCGAATGTTTTTCAAAATCCCATCATTAATAAATTGTTTTATAATATTAACAATTTCTATATATTTTTCTTCTTTACCTATTATTTTTTCTATTTCTTCCAGTGTTATATATGCTTGCTTTTTCTCTTGTAGTTGTTTTTTTATTTTTTCTATTTCCATATATGTTGTTTTCTCTTCCTTTTTAGAAATATTATTTAATACTTCCAAATTATACCACTTTTCTACACTTTTTTCAATACTTTTAAGTTAACCTGCGTTTTCTAACTTTCAATACTCTCAAAGCATTAATTATAGCAATTATAGAAACACCAACATCAGCAAATACAGCTTCCCACATAGTTGACAATCCAAGTGCACTTAAAATTAGAACAAGTATTTTTATAAAAATAGCAAATATAATATTTTCTTTAACAATCCTCATGGTCTTTTTTGATAAATGAATAGCATTTACTATTTTTGAAGGTTCATCTGTCATTATAACAATATCTGCTGCTTCAATCGCTGCATCTGAGCCTAATCCTCCCATTGCTATTCCTATATCTGATAAAGCTAGAACAGGTGCATCATTTATTCCATCTCCAACAAATGCAAGCTTACCTTTTTGGCTTTTTTCTTTTAATAAATTTTCTACTTTTTCTACCTTACCATCTGGTAATAATTCTGTATAAGCTTTATCTAAGCCTAACTTTTGTGCAACATTTTCCCCTACACTTTTTCTATCTCCTGTTAGCATTACTGTTTGTTTTATATGGTTCTTTTTTAGGTCTTTTATTGCTTTTTGTGAATCTTCCTTTATTTTATCTGCTATTAAAATATATCCTACATATTTTTCGTTTATTGCAACATATAAAATAGTATCAATATCATCACATTTAGTAAAGTCTATTTCATTTTCTTGCATTAGTTTTCCATTTCCTACTAGTACATCTTGTTCTCCAATTTTTGCTTTTATTCCAAGCCCTGATAACTCTTCTGTTTTTATAATTTGTTTTTCATCTATCTCTTTGTTATATGCTTTTTTTATTGATAGAGAAATTGGATGATTCGAATAATTTTCTGCATATGCTGTGATTTTTAATAATTCTTCTTTTGTTATCCCTATTGCTTCGACTTTTTGTACTTCAAAAACTCCTTCTGTTAATGTCCCTGTTTTATCAAATACTATTATTTCTGTATTTGATAATTGTTCTAAATAGTTACTTCCTTTTATTAATATTCCAATTTTAGAAGCTCCTCCTATTCCTCCAAAAAAGCTTAATGGTATTGATATTACTAATGCACAAGGACATGATACTACAAGAAATGATAATGCTCTATATATCCAATCTGAAAAACTAGCATCTTTTATTATAATTGGTGGTAATATTGCTAAAATTAATGCAATTATAACAACTACTGGTGTATAGTATTTTGCAAATTTTGTAATGAAATTTTCTGATTTTGATTTTTTACTACTTGCATTTTCTACTAAATCTAATATCTTACTAACTGTTGATTCTCCATATTCTTTTGTTACTTCTATTTTTATTAATCCAGTTAAATTTATTGTTCCACTTAATACTTCATTACCTTCTACTACTTCTTTTGGTAATGACTCTCCTGTTAATGCTTTTGTATCAAGTGTTGTTTTTCCTTCTACTACTATTCCATCTAACGGAACTTTTTCTCCTGGTTTTACTATAATTGTTTCTTTTAGTTTAACATCTTCTGGATTTACTTTTTGAATTTCTCCGTTTCTTTCTACATTAGCAAAATCTGGTCTTATATCCATTAATGTTGATATTGATTTTCTCGATTTATCAACTGCATAACTTTGAAATAATTCTCCTATTTGATAAAATAACATAACTGCTGTTGCTTCTGGAAACTCTTTTATTGCAAATGCTCCTATTGTTGCAACTGCCATTAAAAAGTTTTCATCAAATACTTTTCCTCTTTTTATATTTCTTATTGCTTTTTTTAGAATTTCATATCCAACTATAATATATGATATAACAAACATTACATCATTTATCAGTTCATTATTAAATTTTATTATTATAGCAATTAAAAATAGTGTAAGTGCTATTATAATTTTGTTTCTTTTTTTCTTCACTGTTATTCACTGTCCTCTCATTTGTTCATTATGTTTATTTTACATATCTAAACTGTTCCTTACATTCATTTTGAATTTTTCATTATATATAATTAAAATACAAAATTAAACTTCTTCTATTGTTACATCTGGTTCTTCTTTTTTAATTACTTTTTTTACCTTTTCTAAAATTTCTTCTTTATTGATTTCATTATGTTCTATCTCCATTTTTTCTGTTAGAAAATTTATGTTGCAACTTTCTACATTTTCTATTTTTTGTATTGTCTTTTCTAATTCTGCTGCACAATTTGCACAGTCTAATCCTTTTATTTTAAATTTACTTATCATAATTTTACCTCCTGATTTTTATCTTTCCTCTTATCCTTTTTACCTAATATACAGGAAATTTAGTATTTTTTATATAGCTATAATACATATGTTAATTTCACTATTTCTTGTGCTCTATGTGTTCTATTCCTATTTCAAACACTTCTTTTACATGTTCATCATCTAGCATATAAAAAACTTCTTTGCCAGATTTTCTACATTTAACAATTCCACTTCTTCTTAATGTTCCTAATTGATGTGATATTGAAGATTTACTCATTCCAAGTACATTTGCTATATCACATACACACATTTCGTTTCTATCTAATGCAAATAATATTTTTACTCTTGTTGTATCTCCTAAAATTTTAAAGAATTCTGCTAATTTATTAAAAATATCTTCTTCTGGCATATTTTTTATAGTATTATCTACTGCTTCTTGATGTATTACATTACAGTCACATATAAATTCGTTTCTTGACATTTTTACCTCCTTATATCTTTTGTATTTTCGAATTACAATTGAATGTTTATTCAACTTTAATTACATTATATGTGAATAAGCACTCAACTGTCAATAGTTTTTGTTAAAAAATTTTAGAAATTTTTAATGTTTTTCAACAATAATTACAACACCTATGTATGGTCTTTTTTCATTTTTATTATAAGCAATATGTTTATCAAATTGACTTAAATATTTAATATAATTATCATCTATAATATAAAAATTTAACTTTTTCAATTTTATTTTCTTTCTATCTTTCATTTATTCCTCCACATTACAAATATAGGGGATACTTTTTAAGTACCCCCATAACTTTTTCTGGAAACTCGTTTATAGTAAACTAAAGGCTCGTTTCTAACCTAATGTTCAATAGGATATTCGTTTATAGGATTTGCATCCTAAAGGCTCATATCTAACCTAATGTTTATTGCACTTATTTATGAAATTAATCAAAGGATTGTGCATCCTAGTTTATTTGATAAATTAATTTATCAATACTAGTATATTTATTATACTTTATTTTATTTATGAAATCAATAGTTTGTATGAATTTTCATAATTAGTTACAGTTTTCAGTTAAGTTAGAATTTTTTTTATAATATTAAAATTTACTTATATTTTTTTAATTTTTGTACATAATAGTAAAATATAAAAAATATGGTATAACAAATTACCAAGAACAGGAGTGTTTTATGGAAGATCAAAATTTAAATATTTTAGATGAAGTTAATAAAGGAGCTACTATGGGAATGGATGCTATTTCATATGTTTCTGAAAAAGTATCTGACAATGAATTTCAGGAAGTTTTAGATACAGAGTATAATAAATATAAGAAAATTTCTGAAAGAGTTAATAATTTGTATAATAATTATAGTGACAAAGAACCTCACGAAACAAATGCTATGAATAAAATGATGACTTGGTATGGTATTCAAATGAAAACTATGACAGATGATACTACTTCTAAATTGTCAGAATTGTTAATGCAAGGTACTAATATGGGAATTATAGAAGGTAGACGCTTAATTAATCAAAATCAAGATGCTGCCTCAGATGTAAAAAATATTTTAAATGATTTTGTTGTTATGCAAGAAGATAGTGTAGAAACTTTGAAGAAGTATTTATAATTAAAAAACATAAAAACGATTATAATCTAATTTGTTTTTAAGCTTATATTAATGACAACTACTCGCTCCCAAAAGTTTATAATTATTTATTGTTTTCACTGCCCCATTCTAAAAATTCTATAGAAAAGTTAGAAAACTTTTCTAAGAATTTTTGAACGGTCACCCCGGAGTCGCTCAAAAATAAATAATTATAAACCTTTTTGCGCTATTCTTAATTAAAAAATATAATATTAAAAATGATTTAAATTATAATCGTTATAGCTTTAAACACCCATTATATTATATCCACTATCTGCATATATAACTTGACCTGTTATACTATCAGACATATCACTTAATAAAAATGTTGCTACATTACCAACTTGTATTGTTGTAACATTTCTATGTAATGGTGATTTTTCTTCTACAACTGTTAAAATAGACGAAAAATCTTTAATTCCTTTTGCTGACAATGTTTTAATAGGTCCTGCTGAAACAGCATTTACATTAATACCCTCTTTTCCAAAATTTTCTGCTAGGTATCTAACACTTGCTTCTAATGCTGCTTTTGCAACTCCCATAACATTGTAACCTTCTAATACTTTTGTTGAACCATGATATGTTAAAGTTACTAATTTTGCATTTTCATTTAGCATATCTAGTTCTTTTGCCATTCTTGCAGCAAGTACAAAAGAATAACTGCTAACATCTACTGCGTGAGAATACCCTTCTTTACTAGTATATACAAAGTCATTGTGTAAATCCTCTGTATTTGCGTGAGCAATTGCGTGTACTATACCATCTACTTTTCCATTTTCTTCTTTAATTTTAGTAAAAGTTTCTTTTACCAACTCATCTTCTGATGCACCATCTAATACATAAGCTTTACTTCCTTTAAATTCTTTAATTAATTCTTCAATCTTTTCTTTGTTATCTTCTCCCATATATGTAAAGATTAATTTTGCTCCATTTTCATAAGCAGATTTAGCAATCCCAAATGCTATACTCCATTTATTTCTAATTCCCATTATTAATATTTTTTTATCTTTTAACAACATTTTTATATTCCCCCATATTTCTAAATTTTTCATATCTATTTTGCACTATATCTTCTGTACTTAATTTATCCATTTCATTTATAGAAATGTTAATTTCTTTTTTCAAATTATTAACTATTTTTGCAAAGCTTTCTTCGTCATCTCCAGTTGGCTCTTTAATTACTTTGTCTATTACTTTTAATTTATATAAGTCATCTGCTGTCAACTTCATTTTTTCAGCTGCTTCCTTATATCTTGATGAATCTTTCCATAAAATACTGCTATATCCTTCTGGTGAAAGTATTGAATATATTGCGTTTTCTAGCATAAATACTTTATTTGCAACACCTATTGCTAAAGCTCCTCCACTTGATCCCTCTCCGTATTACAATTGCTATTATTGGAACTCTTAGTTTTGCCATTTCAAACATAGATTTAGCTATTGCTTCTCCTTGTCCTCTTTCTTCTGCACCTATTCCAGGATATGCTCCTTTTGTATCTATAAATGTAATTACTGGTCTTTTAAATTTTTCTGCTTGTTTCATAAATCTTATCGCTTTTCTGTAACTTTCAGGGTTTGGCATTCCAAAATTCCTTTCAATATTTTCTTTTGTTGTCCTTCCTTTTTGTTCTGCTATTATTGTAAAATTTTGATTTCCTATTTTTGCTAAACCACATACAATAGATTTATCATCTTTAAAATTTCTATCTCCGTGTAATTCTATAAAATCATCAAATATAGCTTCTATATAATCAAAAGATGTTTTTCTTTTAGGACTTCGTGCTATTTCAACTTTTTCCCATGCTGATAATTTTGTGTTTGGCATTTATATTACCTCCGTTTCTATTTATATTTTGTTATAATTATTAGTTATCTATGGGTAAAATATATTATTTTTGTAACACCGCGTAAGCGACCAGCTATGCATACTGCCACTGTAACAAGCAAGCTTTAACAGTGGACAGCAAAACGAGCGATAGCGAGTGCGAATTGGAGCAACCTACCTTCTTTAGAATTAGAGGTTGCGACACACAAGGTGTGAAAAAAATAATATATTTTACCATAAATTAATATTACTACATTTTACTAAACAGATTATTTATGAAATTGTATCAATTTATAAATAGTATCTTTCAAATCTTTTCTTTCAACTATTTTATCAATAAAACCATGTTCTAATAAAAACTCAGCTGTTTGAAAACCTTCTGGAAGAGACTCGCCTATTGTTTGCTCTATAACCCTTTGTCCTGCAAATCCAATCATTGCATGTGGCTCCGCCAAAATTATATCGCCCAAACTTGCAAAAGAAGCTGTAACTCCGCCATAAGTTGGGTCAGTTAAAACTGAAATATACAATTGCCCTGCTTCATCTAACTTTGTAAGTGCTGCTGTTGTTTTTGCCATTTGCATTAAAGAAATTATACCTTCTTGCATTCTTGCACCACCTGAAACTGAAAATATTATAAGTGGTAACTTTTGTTCTGCTGCTTGTTCTATTGCATATGTGATTTTTTCTCCTACTACAATCCCCATGCTTCCCATTAAAAATCCACTATCCATTACACAAATAACAACTTTTTCTCCATTAATATTTCCTGTACCACAACTGACAGCTTCTTCTAATCCTGTCTTCTCTCTTAAACCTTTTATTTTTTTTGTATAATCTTCTAGTCCTAATGGATTTGTAGTATCAATATTTAAATCAAATCTTTCATATGTACCATCATCAATTATCAATTCTAGTCTTTTACCAATATGCATTCTAAAATAATGTCCACAATTAGGACAAATATTCATATTATTTCTAACTGTTTCTTTATACACAATTTCTTTACAATTATCACATTTTAGCCATTTACCAATTGGTATGTCTATTTTAGCCTTTTTGTTTTTCGCTGTTGCTACTTCTCTTTTCTTTATTTTATCAACAATCATTTTTTACTCCTTTTTGGTTAAAAGTTCAGTTGAAAGTGAGTAAACAATTTTAACTAAACTTTAATTATTACCTTTTAAAATCTCCTTTTCAACAAATGAAGTATCAAAATTTCCTCTAATAAAATCTGGATTTCGTATTATTTCAAATAAAAAATCTCTATTAGTATCAACTCCATCAATTACTAATTCTTCTAAAGCTCTTTTCATTTTTGCAATTGCCTCATTTCTAGTTGTTCCAAAAGCTATAATTTTCGCAAGCATTGAATCATAATTAGGTGGTATTGTATATCCACTATATATAGCTGTATCAACTCTTATTCCATTTCCTCCTGGCATATTTAATTCTTTAATTTTTCCTGGACTTGGCATGAAGTCTTTGCTTGGATTTTCTGCATTTATTCTACATTCTATTGAATGTCCTTTAAATTCAATATCTTTTTGCTTAAGTTTTAACTCTTCTCCAGCAGCTATTTTTATCTGTGATTTCACAATATCTATACCAGTTCTCATTTCTGTTATAGGGTGTTCCACTTGAATTCTAGTATTCATCTCCATAAAATAAAAATTTTTATCACTATCTACTAAAAATTCAACTGTTCCACAGCTTGTATATTGTGCAGCTTTTGCCGCTTTAACTGCTGCATTCCCCATTTTATTTCTAAGTTTTTCATCAATTGCAGTTGACGGTGTTTCTTCAATAATTTTTTGATGTTTCCTTTGAACAGTACAATCTCTTTCACCTAGATGAACTACATTTCCATGTTCATCTGCTAATATTTGAATCTCTACATGTCTAGGCTCTTTTATGAATTTTTCTATATAAATCTCATCATCATTAAATGAATTCTTTGCTTCTTGTTTAACAATATTATAATTAATTTCTAGTTCTTTACTATTATTAGCTATTCTAATCCCTTTTCCACCGCCACCAGCTGCTGCCTTAAGCATAACAGGATAACCTATTTTTTCAGCAACTGAAACAGCATCTTTTAAACCTTTAACACTACCATCAGAACCAGGAATAACTGGAACACCAGCTTTTTTCATCAACTCTTTACTATTAGATTTATTACCTAACATATCTATAACATTTGAACTGGGACCAATAAACTTAATATTAGACTCTTCACATATTTTAGCAAATTGAGCATTTTCAGACAAAAAGCCAAAACCAGAATGAATACTATCACTACCAGTTATATAAGCAGCCTCAATAATGCTCTTTACATTTAAATAACTCTTAGCAGAAGGAGCTGGACCAATACAAACAGCCTCATCAGCTAAACGAGTATGTAAAGCATCTTTATCAGCTTCAGAATAAACAGCAACTGTCTTAATATTCATCTCTTTACAGGCTCTAATTATACGAACAGCAATCTCACCACGATTCGCAATTAATATTTTATTCATATCACTAAATTCCTTTCTTGAGACATTTGGGACGGTGCTAAAATGTCTCATCTTTTTGTCGTTTTTTGTCACAACATATTTAATTATAATTTTATTTTAACTTTCGACATTTTTCGATTTAATTATGAGACATTTTTGCACCGTCCCAAGTGTCTCATTTACACTAAAGCAAATGTTAATTCTCCTTTTGCTGCTATTTTTCCTTCTACTGTTGCTTTTGCTTCTCCTATTCCAATAGGTCCTTTTCTTTTTATTATTTTTACTTCTAGTTTTAACCTGTCTCCTGGTACTACCATTTTCTTGAATTTCATTTTGTCTATTCCTCCAAATAGTGCATTTTTTCCTTTGTTTTCTTCCATTGATAGTATGGCTACTGCTCCTGTTTGTGCTAAACTTTCTGCTATTAGTACTCCTGGCATTATTGGGTTTCCTGGAAAGTGTCCTTTAAAGTACCATTCGCTTTCGTCTACATTTTTATATGCTGTTGCACTTTCTCCTGGTGTGTATTCTTCTACTTCGTCTATCATTAAAAATGGTTCTCTTTGTGGTATGATTTCTTTTATTTCTTCTTTACTTAACATTTTAAGCTCCTTTTCTTTTTATTTTATCCTAAATAATGGTGTACCATATTCAACAGGCTCTCCATCTTTTACTAAAATGTCTGAAACTTTTCCTGAAAATTCAGACTCGATTTCATTCATTAACTTCATAGCTTCAATTATGCAAAGTGTGTCCCCTTGTTTTATATCTTTGCCAACTTCTACATAAGGGTCAGAAGTTGGAGATGGTTTAATATAAAAAGTTCCAACCATTGGAGATTTTACTATATTACCTTCTTCTTGTTCTGTTTGTTCTTCTATTTTCTGTGCATTTTGATTTTCTCCTATTGTATTGTTTATTTCTTTTGATATATCTTTTATTTCCTGATTAACTAGTATCGTTTCTTGTTTTGGCTCTTTTTTCATACTTATTTTTGTACCATCTGGAAAGTCTATGTCAATTGCTGTTAATTTTGAATTTCCCATATCGTCCATTAATTGTTTGATTTTCTCGTATTCCATATATTTTCATTCCCTTCTTTTATAAATTTATAATATCCACAAAATTTCTTATAACTTTACTCATATTTTTTAATAATAATACAAGCATTGTGTCCACCAAATCCTAAAGAATTTGACATTACAACATTTAGTTTTGCTTTTCTTGGCTCATTTGGAACTATATCTAAGTCACATTCTTCATCTTTTTCTTTATAATTTATTGTTGGTGGCACTAATTGTTGTTCAAGTGCTTTTGTACAAATTACTGCTTCTACTCCTCCTGCAGCACCTAATAAATGTCCAATATTTCCCTTGGTTGAACTTACCATTGTTTTTTTGCTTGCATCTCCTAATGCTGTTTTTATTGCCATAGTTTCTGTTAAGTCATTTAAATGAGTTGATGTTCCATGTGCATTTATATAGTCTATATCTTCTGCCTTAATTCCACTATCTGCTATAGCTCTTATCATTGCCTTTGCTCCACATTCTCCATCAGGACAAGGAGAAGTTATATGATAAGCATCTGTTGTAGATCCAAATCCAATTAGTTCTGCATAAATCTTTGCTCCTCTTTTCTTTGCATGTTCTAATTCTTCAAGGACTATTATTCCTGCTCCTTCTCCCATTACGAATCCACTTCTTTCTTTGTCAAAAGGAATACTTGCTCTGTTTTTGTCTGAAGAAGTACATAATGCTTTCATATTTTCAAATCCTGCAATTCCAACACTACAAATAGCAGCTTCTGTTCCACCTGCTATAACTGCATCTTCATATCCTTGTTTTATAGTTTTATAGGCTTCTCCTATAGCGTGTGTAGAAGATGCACAAGCAGTTACTATTGATATTGATTCTCCTTTGAATCCAAATTCTATTGAGACATTTCCAGCAGGCATATTTGCTATTGTCATAGGTATAAACATTGGAGATACTCTATTATTCCCTTTTATAGCATTTACTTCACATTGCTCTTGCATAGTTTTTAGTCCACCTATTCCTGAACTTACAAAAACTCCTACTCTGTCATAATCTGTATTTTCTGCTGTAATTCCACTGTCTTTTACTGCTTCTCTTGCAGCTATTATTGCAAATTGAGATGATCTGTCAAATCTTTTTGCTTGTTTTGGCTCAAAATAGTCTAGTGGATTGTATTCTTTTACTTCTGCTGCTAACTTTGTTTTAAAGTTTTCTGTGTCAAATAATGTAATATTATCAATTCCACATTTTTTGTTTTCAATTCCTTTCCACATTTCTTCTACATTTTTTCCTATTGGAGTTATTGCTCCAAGTCCTGTAATTACTACTCTTTTTTCCATTTTTTTAATCCTTTCTTTGCATTTATTTTTAATTTATGATATAATATATTTACATAATGATAAAAGGAGGAATATATTATGACAAAACACAAATTTTATGAGGCAGCATCTACACTTCTGGATCGGTATTCTACACCGCTAGAAAAGGATCCTCTAAAAGATTTCAAAGTAGAAATCTTAAAGCAACTGGTAAACACATTATTAGACTTTGGTGTTGGAAATAATATTCCAAGCTACTTTTCGCTGCATTACCCCGTTCCTGTTGACTACCAAAACATAGTTGATACTGTAGAAGAAGTATTTACAAGTTTGTCAACTAATGTCAGGTTGGTTAAAACAGAAGAACAGGATACAAAAGATGAGCAGAAGATGGCTTATTTTGTTTTTGCAATCGCAGCATAAAGTCTAATACAACAAATCATAAAGCTCTTGCCTCTTTGCCTTATCGCAAAAGGTGAGGGCTTTATTTATTCTTTACATTAACATACCACCATCAATATTAATAACTTGACCAGTAATATATGAACTATCATCAGACGCTAAAAATTTTACAACATTAGCAACATCTTCTGGAGTTCCCATTCTTTTCAAAGGAATAGATTTTGCAATTTCATCTTTAATATCATCTTTTAGCACATCTGTCATTTGAGTCTCTATAAAACCTGGTGCAACTGCGTTTACTAATATACCTCTTGACCCTACTTCTTTTGCTAAACTTTTAGTAAAACCTATTATACCTGCTTTTGAAGCTGAATAATTAGTTTGACCTGCATTTCCTGAAACACCTACAACAGAAGATATATTTATTATTCTTCCTGAACGAGCTTTAAGCATATAACTAATTACATTTTTAGTAACATTAAATGTACCAACCAAATTAATATCAATTACACTTTCAAAGTCTTCCTTTTTCATTCTCATTAACAAAGTATCTCTTGTAATACCTGCATTATTTACTAAAACATCAATTTTTCCATATTCATCTATAATCTCTTTAATAAATCTTTCACAATCTTCAAAACTAGATACATCGCCTTGAACTGCAAAACATTTAACACCTTTTTCTTCAATTTCCTTTTTAGTATTTTTCAAATCATCATTTTCAGTTCTATAATTAACTGCAATATCATATCCACTTTCAGCAAAAGTTATTGCAATTTGTTTTCCAATACCTCTAGTACTACCTGTAATAAAAGCAACTTTATTCATTTTTTCATTTCTCCTTTTATAAATTCTTATTATTTTTATAACATAGTGTTTTTAACTATTATACTAATTAAACTAATTTACTTTAAATAGCGCGAGTGAGTTCTATATATTCAATTTTTTAGGAGGATACGAGTAGGAATTACTTGGGGGAGCCTAAAAAATTAATATATAAACTCACGGGAGCGAGTAGATAACTCATTTAAGAATTAGCTAAACTATTTATTGTATCCTGCAAACTCTCAACACTATTAATATTCAAAATCTTTACTTCCTTATCAGTAGGAGTACGCTTCACAAATCCTGACAAAGTTCTACCAGGTCCTATCTCAACAAAAGTATCTATTCCATTATCCATCATAACTTTTAAAGTTTTAGAAAATCTAACAGGATTAATTATATGTTTAGCTAAAATATCTTTAACATCATCAGACTCTTTATAAAACTCTCCATCCAAATTTTTAACTACATTTGTTTCAAATTCGTTAATTGTAACATTTTGAAGTTCATTTCTTAAAGCATCAGAGCTATCTTTTAACATTTCTGTATGAAATGGACCTGCTGTTTTTAAAACTCTTACTTTTTTCGCTCCTATCTCTTTTGCAATTGTTTCTGCTTCTAGTATCGCATCTTTTTCACCAGAAATTGCAATTTGACCTATGCAATTATAATTTGCAGGAACTACAAATCCTGATGTTACTTTTTTACAAACTTCTTCAACTTGTTCATCTGTTAATCCCATAATGGCTGCCATTTGCCAATCTCCATCTGGTAATAAATTTTGCATATATTCTCCTCTTTTTTGAACAAGTTTTACTCCTTCTTCAAATGAAAGTGCTTTACTATTAATTAAAGCTGTGTATTCTCCCAAACTTAAACCAGCTGATATATCTGCTAATATATTGTTTTGTTTAAGTATTTCTAAAATTGCTAAACTTTCTGTTAATATTGCAAGTTGAGTATATTTTGTTTCATTCAAGACTTCCTCTGGTCCTTCAAATGATATTTTCGCAATATCTACTCCTGTAAGTTCTTTTACTTTATCATATACACTTTTTGCTACTTCATATTGTTCATATATATCTTTTCCCATTCCTACACTTTGAGAGCCTTGCCCTGGAAATAAAAATCCAATTTTCATCCTAATTACCCATCCTTTTTATTATTTCTTTTTCAAATCTGTTGCAAAATTCTGCTATAAACTCTTTTACATTTATATCAACATTAAATTCTTTTTTTATTGATGTTGCTATATCTTTTATATCCTCATTAAAATTTTCTTTTTCAGTATTTATACCAATGCCAACAACTAAATGTTTTACATTTCCACCTATAACTTTAGTTTCTGTTAAAATTCCACCAATTTTTTTATTCTTAAAAACTATATCATTTGGCTTTTTTATTTCTAAATCAACTTGATATTTGTTTTTGAAAATATCAACTATTATATTAGCAATTTCTAATGTAATTCCTTCTAGCTTTTCAATATTGCAGTCCATTTGAACATAAAATGAAAATGCAATATTATTTTCTTCATCAGTATGCCAAATTCTTCCATGAGTACCTTTTCCTTTTGTTTGAATATCTGCAAATAATAAAGTTCCAGTTGGTGCCAATTTATTCTCTATAAGTCTCCATATTTCACTTTGTGTTGAATCTATTTCTTTGTAATAAATACTATTTCTTCCTAAAAAATTAGTTGTTAAGTTTTTCAATTGCATCTAAATTGTCCTGCCTTTTTATTTTATTTGTTGTTGTCTTTATTAGTGGCTCTTCTGTTAAGATTATTCCTTTAATTGATTTATATCTTGGCATTGTTTGATTTATTTCTTTAATTTTTTTAGATAAAACGCTATATATTTCTTCATCTGTTTCTACTTTATATGCATCTTTTACTATTTCTCTATTAAATACTATCTTTACATTTATTCGTATATCATTTTTATCTTCTGTCCTTTGTTTACCAAAAATAAATGATTCCTCTACACCTTCTATTTTGTTTACTAAGTTTTCCATTTCTTCTGGAAAAATGTTTTTACCATTTTTTAAAACAATTACACTTTTCTTTCTTCCACAAATGTAAACATATCCTTCTTCATCTATTTTTGCTAAATCTCCTGTATAAAACCATTCGTCTTTTACAGCTTCTCTTGTTGCCTTTTTATCATTATAATATCCAAGCATTACACTTGGTCCTTTTACAATAAGTTCTCCAATTCCTTCACTATTTGCATTTACTACTTTAGCTTCAACACTTGGTACTGTTTTACCTATTGAACCTGTTTTATAATATTTATTTGTACCTACTGCTACAACAGGAGAAGTTTCCGTTAACCCATATCCTTGTACTATATTTAAACCTAACAATCTATATTTAGCTTCAATTTTAGGATCTAAAGCTGCTGCACCACTTATAAATAATTTAATTTTTCCACCAAGCATATTATGTATTTCTTTAAATATTTCTTTCTTTTCTTCCATAGAAGCATCTTTATATTTCTCTTCGTTTTGTAATATTTCTTCTAGCTTTCCTTGCTTTTCTAATTGTTTTCTAATTATCAAAAATATTTTTTCATATATAGCTGGCACACAAGCCATTACTGATACTTGATATTCTTTTAAATTTTCTACTACATGTCTTAGTCCATCACAAAATACAGTTTGAGCTCCTTTATATAATGAAAATAAAAATCCTACTGTACATTCAAAAACATGATGTATTGGTAAAATTGATAGTAATGTGTCTTCTGATGTAACATTCAATATACTTCCTATATCCATTAAGTTTGAACATATATTTTTATGTGAAAGTGCAACAACTTTTGACCTTGATGTAGTTCCAGAAGTAAATAACATTATACTCATTTCTTCAGCATTTATTTGTGCATCTATAAATTCTCTGTTTCCTTCTTTTATAAGTTTGTCTCCAACTTCTATTAGTTCCTTTTGTGAATATACTCCTTCTGAATGAATATCTAAATCCATTGCTATTAAATGTTTTAGTTTGTTTTTTTCACTGTATCTTATTTTTTCTATTGCTTGTTCATATTTTTTAGAATAAAATATAGCTTCAATTTCAGACCTTTCTATTAGATCTTCTAATTCGTTTTCTGGTAATGATTTATCTAATGGTACTACTATTCCTGTTCCACATACTATTGATAAATATGCTATTTCCCATTCGTATCTATTTTCTCCTATAACTGCTATTCTTTTTCCTTTTAGTCCTAAGTTGATTAATGCTGTTCCTAAACAATCTACCATTTTTCGTACTTCTTCATGTGTGAAAGTTTTGTATTTTCCTTCTTCACTTTTGATTTTGTATGCTGGTTTTTTACCATATAGTTTTCTTGTTTTGTTTAGCATATCTTTTAAGTCTGTTATTTCTAAATAATCATATAATCTTTTTTCCATATTTCTTCCAACCTTTTATCTTGTCTTTGTATATGTTACTTTAAATGTGTATTATTGTAACATTCATTTTATATCATATTAATTTAATATTGTCTTTAGACTGAAAGGTCAGTTTAAAAAAAGACTATATTTTACTTGTATAGTCTTTCAAAATTTTTATTTCAACGCTCTAGCTATAATTTCTTTCCTAAGCCAAACTTCTTGCATTTCCATAATGTCACCTTCAAAAGTTGAATTTAGCAATTTCTCTAATCTCTTTTGAATTTTTGTATCTTTAGAAAATATATAGCTTTTCTCATCTTTTAAACAAATTCCTGAGGTAACTATTATCATTTTTAATTCTCACTTTCTAATCTTAATAAACGATTATATTTTGCTATTCTGTCTCCTCTTCTTGGTCCTCCAATTTTAATATAATCTAAATCCACTTATTTTTTTCTTGTTATATCTTAAATATATAATATTACTATGCTACTTTTATTCCTGTGTTTACAATTTCTTTTATAAAAGGATTTGAAATTTTTTCATAATCATCTTTTGTTATTGGATGTGGCTCTATTCTAGCATCTATTTCCCAAGTCATTCCCATTAAAACTGCCATAGAATCATAAATATCTTTAAAGTCCTCTGAAATGACTGCAATATCTATATCACTATATTCATTTTCCGTTCCTTTTGCATAAGATCCAAATAATATAATCGCTGTAATATTATATTTCTTTTTTATTTCTTCTATAAATTTGTTTATACTATCTATAATATTTTTATTTATTGTTTTTTCAACCATTTCTGTACCTCCTCTATATTTTTCACTTGCACTAATGTATAGTCATCTGTGCATTTTTCGTCAAAACTCCTTTTATAATCATCATATCTAGCGCTTATGTTAAATGTGTTTATAATTTGTATCTTCTCTCTTATTTCTGTTGGTACTTCTAATTTTGCTTTTTGCGAAAGTAATATTAAATTATGAATTTTAGGTGCTATTGGATCATCAGGATTATTCTTTGCATATAATCCTTTTAAAAGTTTTTCAATTACTAAATGTCCCATAAATAAACACCAAGTATTCTTTTTACCAGCTTTCATATATAGCATTGTATCGTAATCTTCATCTGCACTTTCAAACCAATATTTAGTTAACTCTATATTATTCATCTATTTTTCTTCCTTTCAATTTATATTTATTATAGCATTATTATCAAAATTTTACTACATTTTGCTTACAATATTTTTATAAAATATGACAGTTTGAGTAGATGAAACTTTAATAGCGCGAAGAGGCATTAGTTTTGAATTTATAAACGGTCATAATTAATTTTAAGCGATTGCCATATAAATCTTAAATTTAACCATATTGATATTTATTTTTATTGCAAATTAAGAAAATGGCACTTACTATTAAAGCCAAAATCTCTGCAAACACAACAGCAAGCCAAATACCATTAAGTCCCCAGATTGCTGGAATAATAAATATCATCGCAACTTGGAATACTAAAGTTCTTAAGAAAGAAATAGCTGCTGAAACTGCTCCATTGTTTAAAGCTGTAAAAAATGACGAACTAAATATATTAAATCCACTAATTAAATATGATATAGAAAACAATCTTATTGCTGTTGTTGTCATATTAAGCAATTGTTCATTATAACTTACAAATATTGAAGCAAGTAATTTTGATGATAATTCTGCAAGTCCAGTCATAATAATTGATGTTATTGCAATTAGTTTTAAACTTTTCTTTAATAAACTTTTTAATTCATCTGCATTTCCTGCTCCATAATGATATCCAATCACTGGTGCTGTTCCTATTGAATATCCTAAATATGTGCCTAAAAATATGTAGCATATATACATAATAATTCCATATGCTACTACTCCATCTGCTCCAGCAAACTTCATTAGTTGCATATTATACAACATATTTACTAATGACATAGATACATTTGTCAACATTTCAGATGAGCCATTTGCACAGGCTTGTAAAATAGCTTTCCAATCGAATTTAGCTTTTGTCAAATGTAATCGACTACTGTTGTTACTGCTAAAATATATTATTGGAATAATTATTGCAATTGTTTGGCTTATTCCTGTTGCTAATGCTGCTCCAAATACTCCCATTTTGAATACATACATAAACAAAAAATCTAAAAGCATATTTAAAACACCTGCTATAATTGAAATTATTAATCCAAAAGTTGGTTTTTCTGCTACAATTAAAAAACTTTGAAAACTGTTTTGTAGAACAAACGCAACTAAAAATATAAGAATCGTCCTTCCATATATTACACAGTCTGAAAACATACTTTCATCTGCTCCTAATATAGTTGTTATTGGTTTTATTAGTACAAACCCAACAATAGAAAATATAATCCCTACTATTATTAACAAATATATTAACATAGAAAAATATTGATTTGCTTTTTCTTTTTCTCCTTCACCTATTGTTTTAGAAACTAATGCACTTCCTCCTGTTCCAATCATAAAGCCTATTGTTCCTATAATCATTAATATTGGCATTATTAAATTTACTGCTGCAAAGCTATTGCCTCCTACACAGTTTGATACAAATATTCCATCTACTACTCCATAAATTGATGTAAATATCATCATTATTATAGTTGGAAATGTAAATCTCATTAGTTTTTTATATGTAAAGTGTTCTGATAATTGAATGTTCATTTGTTACTCCTTTTATTTATTATTTTTATAATTCAGTTAAGGTGACTATCTCGCATAATATAAGAAGTAATTTTCATTACTTCTCCATTTTATCATAATAAATTTTTAATATATCAGTTTCTGTTTGATATTTTTCTTCCATAGGACACATACCTGTTTTATCATTATTCTTTATGTATTCTACTATATTATTACAATAATACTTTATTCTAGCATTTTCTAAAACAGGAATGGCCAGTTTGCTTATTGTATCTGCATATAGTTCTTGTATTCCTGCTACTGCCATAATAGATGCTGCTACCTTACCTACTACTTTATCTGCTACTTTACTACCTTGTAATGCTTGTTCATTTTGCCTTAAAATAGAAATCAAATCTTTTATTCTATTTTGATAATATTCTTTTATCTGTCCATCTGCATATGCAATTACTAAAGAAGCTTTTTTCTGAATCAGAATATTTTTTAATTCTTCTATTTCTGCCATAATTAATTTAATTTTGCTCCCTTCTTAATTGCTTTTGCAATAAATGGTACACAAATAAGTTGAATTATAATTCCAGGTAATCCTACTTTTATACTTTCTATAACTGAAATTCCATAAGTAGGTAGACCTAATCCATTAATTGCTATTGCAAGTACTCCAGCATAAATAATTCTTCCTAAAATTATTGTTGCTATTAAAGATATGTATGAATTGAACTTTTTATTTAATACACTAACTAAAATTGTATAAATTAATAGTTCTATTAACATATATGGTAATCGTGCTATAGCTGGCATTCCTGTTAATAAATAACTAAATATTATAGAGCCTCCTGCTACTATGCTACCACTTATTACACCAAATGTTAATCCTGCAATTAAAACTGCGATATGCATTGGTAAATATGTAGCTCCTGCTGTATTTCCTGCAAGTATATGAAATATTCTAGGAAGTACAATTCCTAAAACAGTTAAAAGAACTGTTCCTACTACATATTTTACTTTTTTGTTTGATAATATTTGTGTTAAACGATTTTTATTTTCTAATACTTTTTCCATCATAATAAATCTCTCCTTTTTTAACTAATTTAATATATATTTTTTAATATCTTTGTTGTGCAGTTTGTATGAGTTTTTCAATTCATAACTTAAATAAATAATAACTATGACTTGCAATATCTTTATTGGTTTAATAAATCTGCAAAGTTTGACATAGCTTCTGCTATTTTTAATTGTTGTGGACAAACTGCTTCACAACTTTTACAACCTATACATGCACTTGGTTTTTTGTCATCTGGAAGTGCACTTATTGCCATTGGTGCTATAAATCCTCCACCTGTAAAAGTATGCTCATTGTATAATGCTAAAATTTTTGGTATATCTATTCCTTTTGGGCAATGTGCTGTACAGTAACGGCAAGCTGTGCAAGGAAGTATGTTTCCTTGTAACATATTATCTGCTATTTCTAATATGCTTTTCATTTCTTCTTCATTTAATGGCTTTTCTTCTTCAAATGTTTTTATGTTTTGTTGTAATTGTTCCATTGATGACATTCCTGAAAGTACCATTGTAACTCCTGGTATTGATTGCAAAAATCTAAATGCCCATCCTGGTGTTGTTTCTTCTGGTCTAAGTTCTTTTAGTTTGCTTTCTTGTTCTTCTGGAAGTTTTGCAAGTTTTCCTCCTCTTAGTGGTTCCATAACCCAAACTGGTATATTTAATTTGTTTAGTAATTCTATTTTAGCTTTAGCATCTTGAAATTTATAATCTAAATAGTTTAGTTGAACTTGACAAAATTCCATATGTTCTCCATATGCATCTAGGAATTTTTTCATAACTTCATAACTTCCATGTACTGAAAATCCTAAATGTTTAATTTTTCCATTCTCTTTTTGTTTTAATAGATAATCTAATATTCCATATTTTTCGTCTAAATATGGGTCAACATTTTTTTCATATACATTATGAAATAAGTAAAAATCAAAATATTCCATTCCTGTTTTTTCTAACTGTTTTTCAAAAATTTCTTCGACTTTATCCATATTAGATAAGTCATATCCTGGAAATTTTGTTGCTATATAAAAACTATCTCTTGGATATTTACTTAATACTTTTCCTGTGACTATTTCAGATTCTCCATTATGATATCCCCAAGCTGTATCAAAATAATTTATTCCATTTTTTATAGCATATTCAACCATTTTTGCTGTTTCTTCTTCATCTATTGGTGTGTCCCCTGTTTCTCCTTTTACTGGTAAGCGCATTGTTCCAAGTCCTAAGCTTGATAATTTTATATTTTTAAATTCTTTATATATCATTCTTTTTCTCCTTTATTTGTCTTAATTATAATTTTAATGTTTTGTTTTTGCATTATAACATAATATATTTTGTTAAACAATCTAATTTCGTTAAATTATGTATCTTTTGTTACTATTCCGTTACTGTTCAGACTAAATAATTTAAAATAGCACTAAAGAATAGGTAATTATTTCACTTTTACTCCTAGTAAATACAATAAATCTATTGCTTGGAATTCATTTATTATTGCTCCCTTTATATCTTCAATAGATACTATGATTCCTTCAATTATACTATCTGAAAAATCGACACCCTTTAAACTAGTTTTAAAAAATTGTGATTGTGTTAAATCTGCTTCTTTAAAAAAGACATTTTTAAATTTATTTTCTTGAAAACTAGTATTTCTTAACATAGTATTTTTGAACATTACACTTTTTATTGTCGCTATTGATAGATTAGCATAATTCATATTGGTATCTATAAAAGATATATTAGATAATTCACTTTCGATAAAGCTACAACCTGTAAATTTGCAATTCTTAAATTCACATCTTATAAAGCTACAGTTATCAAAAGAAGTATTAGAAAAATTACAATTATTGAACTCTATATCTATAAAAGTATTTTTCTCCAGATTGCTACTTATAAATTCTATATTATTTACTATTGCTTTTCTTATTGTAATATTATTAAGTTCAATATTCTCCTTTTTGTAGTTTTCAATAATCACATTTTCTATTTCGTCATCTTCGTTTTCCTCAAATTCTTGTAATAAGTTATCTAATTTTTTTAAATCACTAAATATTGCTTTTTGCGGTTTTAATACGCTCATTTTTTGCTCCTATTTTTTTAATTCTTATATTGTATTTTTCTATTTCATCTTCAATGGATACTATTTTATTTAATTATATAAAAATTAAAATTTAATTACTTTTTCCCAATTTAAATTTTCTTTTCCAAAATGACCATAGTTAGTAGTTAATTTATAAACTGGTTTTTGTAAATCTAAATAATTAATAATTCCTCTAGGTGTTAAATCAAATTTATTATATATTTTATTTACTATTTCTTCTTCTGGAATTGTATTTGTGCCAAAAGTATCAACATAAATTGATACAGGTTTTGCTACTCCAATTGCATATGAAAATTGAATTTCACATTTTTTAGCAAAATGATTTGCTACTACATTTTTAGCAATAAAACGAGCCATATATGCTGCTGACCTGTCTACTTTACTAGGGTCTTTTCCTGAAAATGCTCCTCCTCCATGTCTACTATATCCTCCATATGTATCTACTATAATTTTTCTTCCTGTTAAGCCACTATCTCCTAAAGGTCCTCCTATTACAAATCTTCCTGTTGGATTTATAAAATACTTTGTATTCTCATCTAATAATTTACTTGGTACAATTTCATTTATTACTTTTTCTTTTATATCTTTTTTTAATGTTTCTAAATCTATATCTGCTCTGTGCTGTGTTGATACAACTATTGTATCTACTCTTATTGGTTTTTCATCTTCATATTCAACTGTTACTTGTACTTTTCCATCTGGTCTTAAATAATCAATTATATTTTCTTTTCTTACAGTTGTTAATCTTTTAGCTAATTTGTGGGCTAATGAAATTGGTAATGGCATTAATTCTTTTGTTTCATCACAGGCAAATCCAAACATAATTCCTTGGTCTCCTGCTCCTTCTGATTTTATTTCTTCTCCATTTTTTGTTTCTAATGAGCTGTCAACTCCTAATGCTATATCAGAAGATTGTTTTGAAAGATTTATAGTGATTTTACAAGTTCTATAATCTATATCTAATTCACTATTATCATAACCAATATCTTTTATGGCTTGTCTTGCTACTTCTTCTATGTTTACTTCAGCTGTTGAAGTAATTTCTCCCGTTATATATATTTCTCCTTTTCCTGCAACAGTTTCACAAGCTACTCTTGCATTTTTATCTTTACTTAAATATGCATCTAAAACACTGTCTGATATGTAATCACATAGTTTGTCTGGATGCCCTTCTGTAACACTTTCTGATGTGAATAATTTTCTCATTTTTTTTCATTCCTTTCTTCATTTTTTTGTTCTTATATTAGTAGAATAAATCGAAAAGCCTTAATATTAGCATAAATTAAACCTCTGTACTTTTCACAAGTACAGAGGTTGTTTATTCGATGTTAAATCATCATCCAAAGTACTTGAAATTACTTTGTCGGTATTAGCACCTTGTTTTTAACAGGTTGCTGTGGAGTCTTAAAGCCGATTCTCTCGTCCACTCTTGATAATATTTTTTTATTTATTATAGCATTTATTTTGTGTTTGTCAACACCCTTCATTTTCTAAATACCATTTTGCAAAGGCACTTAAAGAATCACTACATTCTTCTCTTTTTCTCTGTCGTCTTTCTTCTCTTTCTTCATCTGTCATTTGTGCCAATGTTTTTTCATATCCCTTTGGAACAAAAACATACCATAAATCAGACCATTTATCTGCTGTATCATTTCCTAATATTTGTTCTGATAATGTTCCTTCGTGTTTTCCCATAAATTGATATATCTCTTTTCCATCATAATAAGATAGGCATTCTCCAAAATAACAATTTCTGTTTTTCTTATCTTCCATTAATTTTAAAATTCCTTCAATTCCAATTGTATCTAAAGTGTAATTTACAAATGCTCTTGGAAATCCATTTAATTCTTCTATGAAAAATCCGCTATCTATGGATATACAAGGCTTTTTTACTAAATTATATGCTTCTTTTACTTTTACTTCTGAGATATATTTTATGTCATCACTTCGTGGTTCTTCTAAGTCATATTCAAATATTTTGAAGTTTACATTTTCTAGTGCTTTTTTTGCTGATGCTATTTTTCCTTTGTTATGTGTTACAAATATTATTTCTTCCATTTAAGTGTCCTTTCTTGTCCATATTTGTATTATATTTTAACACAAATTAAGGAAAAGTAAAGTATATATTAAAGCAAAATTAAATGCTAGAAATGATTGGATTTTGATATCCAATTATCTCTAGCCTTCAGGTTGTAAGTTATACCTTTCGTTGATAAGGATTATTTTAATATTCTTCTAATTTCCTCCTGTGTATATTCGCCACTTTTATTTAAAAGGAAAAATTTATCTTTAGTTGGATGTCCGTATCCTATGACTTTGGATCTCCGAGTAATTTCCCTTATAAATTTTCCTTCTTCTAATTCCGTGACATTCTCCACATTTGCATATGAGCAAATACGATCAATATGAAATCTATCCATATTTGAATTATCTGGATAAAATATTTCTATGCTATTTGTTTTTTTCCCTCTCACTTCTAAAACTATTTCTGTCCCTGCATTTGGATAATATTCTACCATAGCAGTTACTATTAAAAAGTAATCAATCTCAATCTTCATTGTATTTCCCTCCTTATGTCTTCAATAATAACTACACTACGCCATACACAAAAATCACTTAATCCTTATCATCACCTCTTTCTTTAAAATTAGGTATTTACCTATAAATCATCAGACTGCTAATTATCTGCTCGCTCCCAAGAGTTTATATTTAAGAAAATAACTCAACAAATTCCTTTTAATTTACAGCGTACTGTTCATTTACTTCTTTAATATTTAATAAATCCAAACCTTTTTTCACATATTCATTTTTCATAAAATACTTCCAAATGTTACCACTTAAAAAATTTTCTATCATAGTCATAGAAATACCTTTATCAATTCCTATGCACTCTGTTGAAAACCAAGGCTTTTCGCCTTCTAAATTGTAAGCATCTTTAAATCCATATTTACACCACAACTTTGGAAAATTATTATAAAAATACTCCATTGCTTTAATACTTTCTTTTGGTGTAAACACAATAGAACCTATTGGCCCACAAGGTGGAACTGTTCCATCATTTTCTATTTCTATATCTGTGCTACATGGCTTTGCTCCATATCCTCCACTATATCCATTTGGACCTACACACGCTGTTAATCCCCAAGAATTCTCATTAAATGTTTTAAATCTTTCTTTATTATCAATACAATATTGTCTATTCGCCATTGTAGCCTTTATAGAATTTTCAAACCAATCTATACCTTGTTTATCTTTTCTTTTTCTAAAATCAATCCAAGTGTGTGAAAATTGATATGTAAATAAAGTTCCACAATATGTATACACAATATCTTTTATATCTTTATAATCCACTTTTTCTTTTGTTATATCATCATACATTGTTTTATCTACTGGAAATGTAGGTGAAGCAACACCTAACACATATAGCATTAATTGTTCTGCATACATATCCCATTTACCCCAAAAACCTCTTTCTGGAGAATATCCCATATAAAATTGATTTAATTCAGGATTTCTATACCAATTCCAATTTATATTTTCATATAAAGCCATTGCTTTTTCCTTTACTTCCCCTCCGAAGTATTCTCCACAAGTAATAGCTCCACAAATAAAAATAGCAGTATCTATTATTGAAATCTCACAATTCCATTCTCTTTTACCAGTTTCCATATTAACAAAATGATAGAAAAAACCATTTTCACCTTCAACATTATTTATAAAAGTATCTAATGTTCTATTAGCCCTATCATAAGCATTTTTAAAACTCATCCATTTACGCTCTACTCCAATAACTAAAGCAGCCAAGCCATATCCGCACAGATGCAATACTTGCAATATCATCTGCCAAAATCGTTTTATCTCTAACAAGTCCATACCATGGGCTATTTTTATTTAAATTTGCTTCTTTAATAAAAAACAAATAACTACCTTTCAACTCTTTTAATAATAGCTTTTGACCATACTTCTTAAAAAATCTCATATAACACACCTCTTAAATTCATTATATTAGTTTATAACAACTAATTCAATGGAAAAGGTTGCCACTGGTTCCGGGTTTAAATGGCAACTTTTTGCCACTGGGGACGGAGATCTTTGGCAATTTTTATATTATATAGAAATCCTTTGAATTTTTAGAATATATTTATAAATAAATACTAATACTAATATCATATTACGTATGTTATATATAATTTTATTAGTATTCAAACTAAATTACTTTTACTAGTAAAAATAATTAAAGTTTAAATTGTAATTTATTTGTACGACATAAAGCGACAAAAATGTGAGACAAATTAGGACTGTCCCAACTGTCTCATTTAAGGAGTGTTTATAATATGAAACAATATAAAGTTTTAGAACTTTTGTCAAAAATGACATTAGATGAAAAGATTGGTCAATTAGTTCAGACTAGAGGTGAATTGTTTTTAGATGGTGAGAGAATTATTACTGGCCCTCAAGATAATTTGTCTTATACTGATGAACAATTGTATCAGGTTGGTTCTATTTTGAATATGGCTGGAAGTAAAAGTGTTAAAAAAGTCCAAGATATGTATTTAGCTAAAAGTAGGCTTAAAATTCCATTATTGTTTACTGGTGATGTTATTAATGGTTTTAAGACTATTTTTCCTATTCCTTTGTTACAAGGTTGTTCTTGGGATTTGGATTTGATTTACAATTGTGCTTTTATTTCTTCTAAAGAAGCGGGGTATGCTGGTATTCAGGCAAATTTCTCTCCTATGGTAGATTTAGTTCGTGATAGTAGATGGGGTCGTGTTTTGGAGTCTACTGGTGGTGAGGATGTTCTTTTGTCTTCTTTGTATGCTAAGAAGATTATTGAGGCTTATCATTCTAATAATATGGCTGCTTGTGCTAAACATTATATTGCATATGGTGCTGTTGAAGGTGGTAAAGAGTATAATTTTGTTGATATGTCTAAACGAGAATTGTTGGAATATTATCTTCCTTCTTTTAAGGCATGTATTGATTCAAATGTTGATATGATTATGCCTGCTTTTTCTACTTTTGAGGATATTCCTTGCACTGTTAATTACTGGCTTTTAAAGACTTTGTTAAGAGATAATTTTAATTATGATGGTGTAATTATTTCTGACTATTCTGCTATTTTGGAGACAATTGCCCATGGTTATTCTGTTGATAAGAAAGATGCTTCTTTAAAGGCTTTTAATGCTACTGTTGACATCGATATGATGACTGATTGTTATTTATATAATTTAAAGGATTTAGTTAATTTACGGTAAAATTTCTATAGATGATTTAAATAATAGTGTTTTAAGAATTTTGAATTTAAAAAATAAATTAGGACTTTTTGAAAATCCTTATGGAAATGCTAATCAAGAAAAAGAAAAAACTTTTATTCTATCAAAAGAAAACTTAGAGCTTGCTCGAAAATATAGTGCTGAAAGTTTTGTTCTTTTAGAAAATAAAGATAATATTTTGCCTCTAAATAAAGATACCAAAGTTGCTATAATTGGTCCTTATGCTGACAATAAGGGTATTTCTGGTGCGTGGTCTATTTATAATGAAAAAAATGAAGATACTATTACTATTAAACAAGGAATTTTGGAATATTTAAATACACCAGATATTTTGTACTCAAGAGGATGTCCTGTTTTAAAAGAAGAAGAAATTGACACGATTTTAGCAATGGAAGGAAAAGGTCCAATTCCTCATAATGAAAAAACTATTTCTGAAGAAATAAAAGAAGCGGTTTCTGTTGCAGAAAAAGCTGATGTAATTATTTTAGCAATTGGAGAACATTATAAGCAATCTGGAGAAGGAGCATCTCGCTCTGGTATAGAAATTCCAAGAATTCAACAAGATTTATTAAATTCACTTTATCTTTTGGAAAAACCAATAATTGCCATTGTATTTAGTGGTAGACCTTTAGTTTTAAAACCAATTGCCGAAAAAGTATCTGCAATGTTATGGGTAGGATTTCCCGGAACAGAAGGAGGACACTCTATTTGTGACATTTTATATGGTAAAGTAAACCCTTGTGGAAAACTTAATATGAGCTTTCCACAAGCAAGTGGTCAATGCCCTATATACTACAATCACTACTCTTCTGGAAGACCAGCAATTATACCTAACTATCGCTTCACTTCAAGATATCAAGACATACCAGATGAACCTTTCTACCCTTTTGGATATGGTTTATCATATTCAAAATTTGAATACTCAAACCTAACACTTGACAAAACAACTATCACTTCAAAAGAAAATGATTATATCAAAGCATCTATCACAGTAAAAAACACAACATCTGTACCCGGATATGAAATTATACAACTATATATACAAGACTTATTTGGAAGTGTAATAAGACCTGTAAAAGAATTAAAAGACTTCAAAAAAATATTCTTTAAAGCAAATGAAGAAAAAACAATATCATTTAAAATCACTTTAGAAATGTTAAAGTTTTTAGACTCTGATTTAAACTTAATAGCAGAACCAGGAGAATATAAAATTTATATTGGAAAAAGCTCATCAGAAAATTTAGAAGCAACATTTTATTACAAATAGTTGCCATTGGTTGCCATTGGTTCCGGGTTTAAATGGCAACCTTTGTTTTCTTTTTATATTAAAATTGCTAACTAATACAAAGACTTTTTGCAACTAATAAGACCACTCTTAAATACAAATCTGAGAGTGACCTTTTTATTAATTTTAAAATTTATTTTCTTTTATCTATAATATCAATATTATTAAATGTTGCCATTTAAACCCGGAACCGATGGCAACTTATTCTGTTCTTAAAGCTTCTACTGGATCTCTTTTGCTTGCCATTTTTGCTGGAATTAGTCCTGCGATTATTGTTAAGAACATACTTATAATAATTAATACTAAGCCTGCAACTGGTGGTACCATTGTGTGTACTGTTACTCCTGTTATGTTGTATATCATACTGTTTATTGGTATTGTAAGTAATACTGTTATTCCTATTCCTAATAGTCCAGATATTAACCCTACTATAAATGTTTCTGCATTAAATACTCTTGATATGTCTTTCTTTGATGCTCCTATTGCTCTTAATATTCCTATTTCTTTTGTTCTTTCAAGAACTGAAATATATGTTATTATTCCTATCATTATTGATGATACTATTAATGATATTGCAACAAATGCAATTAATACATAACTTATTGTGTTGATGATTTGACTAACTGATTTCATCATAAGTCCTATCATGTCTGTATAGTTGATTACATTTTCTTCTTTGCCTTCGTCTTTTTGTTTTTGATTATATGCGTCTATTTCTTCTGATATTTTGTCTTTTGCATCGAAATTTTTTGGATATATATTTATTGAAGTTGGTTCTTCAAGATTTATTGCTCCTAATGTTTGCAAGTTTTTTTCGTAGCTTGCGTCTTTATTTTGTGTGTATGCTTCCATCATTTTTGCTATTTCTTCACTGCTTAATTTGCTCATTGCCATTTTTTGTTCTGCTGTTAGATTTCCCATACTTGATTTTTCTTTTTCTTCTTCTGTTGGGAATTTTAATCCTGAAAATACATTTATGTCTTTTTTGTCTTTTTGTTCTTTAACAATTTCTGATCCATTTGATTTTTCTATTACATATTCTTTTAATTTTTTGGTATATCCTATCCCGCTTGTTACAGCAGTAGATGCAACACTTTCTTCGTTTTGTTTGATAATTCCTACTACTTTTATTGTTTCTGCATCTTTTAGTTTTTCTTTCATATAAGTTTCATTATCTTCTTTGTTAATCCATATTCCATTTTCTTTTTTGTAATAGTCAGAGTTTAGCATTAGTTTGAAAGATAAATTTAATAACTCATCATAAGTATATGTAGTCCCTTCCTGTTCTTCTTCTATTTTTTCCCCGTTTTCTACTGCTTTCCATTTTTCTTTTAGTTCTTCTTGATCTTTTAGTCCTAATGAATATAATGTATAGTCATCAATTCTTCCGTCTTCTTTTAATACTAAAACTACTTCATTGTATTCCTTTGGCCAATTTCCTTTTACTAAATCGAATTGAGATTTTAGTAATTCTTGATTATCTCGCATTTCAAACCATATGTCTGTATTTGTCATCATAGAACTTCCAAACATTGATGCTACTGATGAATTATTTTGTGCTTCTATCATCTCTCCCATTCCAAAGGCATTCATTACTGTGCTTGGGTTAACTTTTACTATACCATCTGTTGTATCTTCTTTATATACATTGAGATTTAAATTGTATCCATATTCAATACTGTTACTGTTTTTTGCTATTTCATTGTTTTCTTGTTCTAAATATTTTTTCAATTCTGACAAATTATTGCTTTGCTTTTTATTTGAAAGCATTGTTACCATATCATTCATAATATCTGCCGAATGTACTTTACCTTCTTCTTGTTCTGTGTCATTAGGAACATCACCCATCATTAATTCCATCATACTAGACATATCAACTGTAGATTCTTCAATTGTTATTGGATAAGAAGAAAGTGTGTCTTCTTCTACTTTATCTATGTAATTTTGTACTCCTGTTGATATTGCTAAAATCAATGCAATTCCAATAATTCCAATACTTCCTGCAAATGATGTTAAAAGTGTTCTTCCTTTTTTAGTCATTAAATTGTTTAAACTTAATCTTAAAGCTGTAAAGAATTTCATGGAAGTTCTTCCTGTTTTTGCTTTTAATTCTTCTGCTTCTCTGTCTTTTTCTGTATAAGGATTTGAATCATCTGTGATTACACCATCTAATATTTTTACTACTCTAGTTGAATATTTTTCTGCTAATTCTGGGTTATGTGTAACCATTATAATTAGCTTTTCTTTTGAAATTTCTTTTAATATTTCCATTATTTGAACACTAGTTGCTGTATCTAATGCTCCTGTTGGTTCATCTGCTAAAATAATATCAGGATTATTTACTAGGGCTCTTGCAATTGCAACTCTTTGCATTTGCCCTCCTGATAATTGGTTTGGCTTTTTGTGAATTTGTTCTCCTAATCCAACATCTTCTAATGCTTTAATTGCTCTTTGTTTTCTTTCTTTTTTTGATACTCCTGATATTGTTAATGCTAATTCTACATTAGATAATATTGTTTGGTGTGGAATTAAATTGTAGCTTTGAAATACAAATCCTATAGAATAATTTCTATATGCATCCCATTCTTTGTCTTTGAATTGTTTTGTTGATTTTCCATTAATTATTAAATCTCCTGAAGTGTATCTGTCTAGTCCTCCTATAATGTTTAACAAAGTAGTTTTTCCACAACCGCTTTGCCCTAATATTGATACAAACTCACTTTTTCTAAATTCGATACTAATTCCTTTTAAGGCTTTTACAGTAGTATCTCCTGATTTATAGTCTTTTACTATGTTTTGTAAATTTAACATTTGTCCTCCTTAATTTTTATATAATTTAGTTTAAATTATTTAGTCTAACCAATAACATAAATATCATCAACCTAAAGTATAATATATTATACCTTAGGTTGAGATAACATTGATTATAACATTTTTTACTTTTTTATATTGTAGGAAAGTTCTCCGAATTTCCTATAATATTAATACATTTCTATCTTTTTTTAAATATTTTATTAAATACATTATTTGTTCCTTGAAATGAATATACATCTTTTTGCTTTCTTTTTGATTTCTTATTTTTAGTAGCTATATTTCTTTTGATTCTTTCACTTGGTGTTTTTCTCTTTTTAATATTAGTATTATTTATTTTAGAAAACATTACTGAATATATATCCGCCTCATCATCATCATCTTCTTCCTTCATTCTGCTTAATACACGATTATTTTGGCTATTATAACTGTTCGCATATGTGACTTCATCGTTTAAATACTTACTTTTATATTTCTCGTATCTGTTATCATCATCCATATCTTCGTCATCATATTGGTCGTATTCATTTTCTTCATCATAATATTCATTTTCGTCATAATAATCTTCTTCATCATCATAATATTGATCATCTTCATAATCATCTTCTTCATCATTGTCATAATATTGATTGTCTTCTTCGTATTCATCATTTTCATCATTGTCATAATATTGATTGTCTTCTTCGTATTCATCATTTTCATTATTGTCATAATATTGATTGTCTTCTTCGTATTCATCTTCATTATTGTCATAGTACTGATTTTCTTCGTATTCTTCTTCATAATCGTCATCTTCATCATTATTATAATATTGATTATCTTCATATTCTTCATTGTTATCATTATAATATTGTTCTTCTTCATCAAATAATGTAATGTTCTCGTATTCATCAGCATCAGCATTATTGTATTGAACATTTTCTTGTTTATTACTGTTATAATATTGATTACTTATATATTCATCGTCTTTACTTTCATCTTCTTCATATTGAGTATTTACATATTTATCATCATTGAATAATGTAATATTTTCATATTCCTGATTATTATTAAATATATTATCTTGATAATTATTGTTATTTGTTTCGTCGTTACTGTATTCGTCTTCTTTATCCTCATACTCATCTTCTTCATAGTCATCATCATATTGGTCGCCTTCTTCATATATGTACTGACTGTGAAGTTTAGGTTTGATGTTGTTATTGGCATTTATAGTTGAACGAACTTGTTCTTGAATTGTATCTTGTATAGTTTTTAGTACATTCATTTTTTCATTCATTTTTTCTTGTAAATCTACAATTTCTTCTATTTCTTCTACTTGATATTCTGATAAATCTTTTCCAAATTTTTCTGTTACTTCTTTTTGGAATACGTCATATACATGTTTAATTCCTTCTATTCTCCAATAATTTGAGTTAATTACTGTTCCCATATTAATTTTAATGTTTGTAACTTCTGCTTCAAAACTTTTTTCTTCTTCCTGAATATCTCTTAAATATGTTTTGTTATATAGTTCTTCATATGCACTTTTTTCTGATTTTCCTGTTATTTCTCTCAAAATTAATTCATATAAATTATCAATTTGACGGATATCTGTTTCAAAATTTCTACATGCTTCATCCATCATTTTTTCGTGAACTTGAATTCCTCCTATTACAGTCATTCTTTCGTTGTCTAAAAACTCAACAATATATTCTTTTTCGGCATTTAGAAATGCTAATTTTACGCTAGTATCTCTAAATAATCTTTCGTAATTATCTAATTTTAAATTATCGTTATCAACTTCGCTTAATAATTTTTTGATTTTTTCGTATACTTTAATATAGCATTCTGCTTCTCTTTCACTAATATATGTTCTAATATCTACTGCATTATCTATAACTTGTCTATTAAAGCCTATTTTTTCGTTTTTTCCATTTTTAATCATAATGTCTGTAATTTCATCTTTTATTTTTCCTTTGTCATTATCAAGAAATCTTTTCATTACTTGTACATATTTTGTATCTAAACCTTGAAATCTTTTGTTTATTTCTTTCATTTTGGCAAGATGATTTGCTTCTACTGTTCTTTTTTTTCTTGCGAATTTGTTTCTTTCTTTTTGTCTTTCTATAAATATTACAAATGCTTTTATATATTGTTCTCTTAATTTTTTTAATTCTTCATTGTTTTCATCTACAATGTTTTCTAATTTTTCTAGTCTGTTTTGTACTGTATTAGGGTTACCTTCAATTTCATTAAATAGTTTATTTCTTTCATTTTCCAGCTTTTGATTTGATAGGCACAATTTTTCTTGCAACTTTTGTATAGTTTGTATTTCTTGAGCTATTTCATCAAACTTTCCTATGACATTTTCTTCTTCATGAAGCATAGCTTGATATTCTTTTAGTTCTTCTATTAAGTTGCCAAAGTTTAAAAAATTGTTTCTTAGGTTGTGTTCTTTGTTAAAGCCAAATAGCTGGTCTATGTATCGCTCTAAAACTATAGCACTTCTCTCATACATTGTGGTTTTCCCTCCAATATTCTTCTTTCTCATATTATATATAAAATTATAAAAAAAGTCTACATTTTTATTAATTTTTATTTTTATTTTTGCTAAAATTTGGTTACAGTTCAGACTTAATATTATGTACTCGCTCCCAGAAGTGTATATATTAATTTTTTTAGGCTCCCCCAAGTAATTCCTACTCGTATCCTCCTAAAAAAATTGAATATATAAACTTCTTCGCGCTATTTTAAGTTATCTAGTCTGAACAGAAACAAAATTTGTTACAATTCACATCATTATTTAAAATAATAGATTAGCTAAAGATTTATAATATATTATTTTTTAGAAATGAATGTGGGGACCAACAAGTTACAGTTTGTAATAAAATTTGAGGAGCAACTGCACCGCAAAAGTTTATCTACAAACTGTTAGCAGTTGGGAATGAATAAAAAATAATATATTATAAATCTTTAGCAAATACAAATTAACTGTGAATTGTAACTAAAATTTATTTCTTAAAATAATGTTCTAATTTTTTTAATTAAATAATGACTTCCACCATCTGCATTATTTTGCGTATTTTCAACCATACTTATAATAAGCCAATCATTACCATCAGACTTATTTACTGTAAAACAATCAAACCAACCCAAAGTACCACTTTCTGTATCTTCACTAGAAGTTTTTAATTCTGCTGTTCCTGTTTTTCCTGCAATAGTTAATCCTGATATTTTCATATCATTTGCATTTCCTTCTTTATTTTCTATAGTTTGAATTAAAGTATCTTTAATTGTATCTACTGCTTCTTCAGTAAATACAGATTCTTTCCAAGTTATTCCTTTTTCATCATCATATTTAATTATTGGTTTTATCATATTTCCATTATTTGAAAATGCTGAATAAACAGAAGCCATATGGATAGGGTTAACTAACACACTTCCTTGTCCATATCCTGTATCTGCTAACTTTGTTTCTCCTTTTATTTTAGTTTCATTGTTATTAGCATATTGTGATTTAGCTAAGCTAATAGGAAATTCAACTTGTTCATTAAATCCAATTTTGTTTAGATTTTCTGCAAAAGTAGTTTCACCTATTTTCAAAGCTGTTTGTGCAAAATAAATATTATCTGAATGTAACATTCCATTTAATAAATTTTTAGCACCATTATATGCTGTTAATGTTGTAATTTTGTAATTTCCCCAACTACTATCTTTTTGCCAACTAGTTCCACTATAGCCAAAGTCTTCTGATGCATTTATTTTATTTGTTGATAAACCAATTGCTCCTGTAATTGGCTTAAATGTTGAACCTGGGCAATATTTTTGGGTGAAACGACTGTATAATGGTTTATTTTCATCATTGTTTAATTTTTCCCATTGGCTATTAGTCAAACCAACTACAAAATCATTTGAATCAAATGTTGGTGTACTAACTAAGGACAGTAATTCCCCTGTTTTTGGATTCATCACTACAAAGAATCCCTTGTCATCTTTCATTTGTTCATATATTTTTGTTTGTAAATTGCTATCAATTGTAAGTTTTACATCTTCTCCATCCTTTTTGTCTTGTTTTATTAAGTCTACTTTTCTATTTTTGTTTTCGTCTTCAATATAAATTTCTGTACCGTCAATTCCTCTTAAAGTTTGTTCATAAGCTAGTTCTAATCCAGATTTTCCAATTACACTATTTGTGTTATAACCTTTTCCCTCATTCTTTTCTAAATCTTCTTTACTAACTGATTGTACATATCCAATTAAATGTGCTGTTTCTTTTCCTAATGGATATACTCTTCCATCTACTTTGTTTATTAATATTCCTGAAATTTGAAGTAGCTTTTCTTTTAATTCTGTATTATTATCTGATATTTTCTTTATAGGTACAAATGTATCTTCTTTTACATATGATTTTCCAAGTTGTTCATTTATGTATTCTACTGAAACTCCTACTAGTTCAGATATTTTTTGTATATTTTCGTTTTTGTTTTCTCCTAATTTTCCAGGAACAATACCAACAGAAGCAATTTTTCCATCTTCAGCTAGTGTATTACCATTTCTATCTAAGATTTCTCCTCTTTTGGCTTTAATTGTTTCTATTCTTACTTTATCATTTTCCTTTAATTCTGGAAAAATCATTTTTGATGACCAGTCTATTTTGTTTTCTTTGTTTTGTTTTTTTACAATAGCTGTGTTTGTAAATTCAATTTCTCCTGCTGATGTATACATTTTTTCTTGATATGTAATGTTATAGTTTTTTTCTTCTTTTTTGCATTCTTTTATTTCTACTTTTATATCTGTTGCATCAATTCCTTCGTAAATATTTTGATTTCTTTTTACGAAAGTTTCTTTATCTGTTAGACTTTTTGCTTCTTCTGTTAATTTTTCATACATTGGCTCATATTCTTTTTTGTTGATTAACTCTACAAAGTCTGTAAGTGTTTGTTTTGCTGCATCTTCTTCTTTTTTTATAAAGTAAAAAACTCCTTGTACAACTAGTAATATTGTGATTATTATTATTGCAATTATTATTAGTATTTTTTTGTTTTTCATATAAATTTTTCTCCTTTAAACCTTATTTGTTTAATCTTTATCTTAGTTTACTTCTATAATAAAACTTTGTCAATATTAATTTCATTTAACTTAAATTATATTTAAAAGATATATTATATGTTTTGAAAGTAATGACGAATGTGACAGGAATAGCGTTAGAAAATGTAGCATTAGAAAATGAGGGAAGTTCACGGACTTGAGTTTACGAAAGGGCCTGAGTGAAAGAGGCTCGTTTTCTAATGTTACATTTTCTTAGCGTATGTATGGAAACCGAGGAATGAATTGAAAAACATATAATATATCTTTTTATATTTAATTATTATAAATTTCATTTTCCCCATATTGTTCAGGCTTTAACCCTAATCTAGTTTTCATATAACTAATCAAACTAATTGAAATAATCGTCAAGAAAATCCCAACCAATACCATAGCATTAGCAGTAGTAGTAATATCTAACAAATAAGAACCCAAGAAACCTATAATTGCTCTAAGAAAGTTCTTCATCATAGCATTTGCAGCATAAATCTGTGTTAATATCTTTGGACTTGAAAAATTTCCTAAATATCTAGTAGTTAACACCAAACTTATGCCCTTATCTATATTAATAATAACACTAGCTACTGTGATTACTAATAAAGATATTATATAAGGAACATTAAATATAACTGTTAGTCCTTCAGCTAAGATTGCCACAGTCGTTGATATTAGTATTGCTGATAAAGTTTTATTTCTTAATTTTTTATGAAATTCAAGTTGCATTTTTGAGCCTACTGAAGAAGCTATTCCTACAATTGCTGTAACTATTGTAATAACTTGTGCTCCGTGTTCCTATATCAACTAATACACTATTTCTATAAGTTGATATTAAGCAAAAAGTTCCCCAAGTAATTCCTGAATATAAAAACAAGCTTCTTAATCTTTGTGATTTTATAATAAATGAAAATGCTTCTTTTAACTCTTTAAAATAGTGATGAGTTTCTTTTTTCCCTTCAATAGCTTGTTTCTTTTTAACTTCTTGTATATCCTTAAATCCAAAAGCCATAATAGTTGAAGCGATTGTAAACAGTAAAGCAGCAATCATTGGAATGTATGGATTTATTACATACAAAGAACCAGCAAATACAGATGTAATTGCGTTAATTAAAAAATATTTTTGAAATCCTTTTCCTTCTAATTTTGAAAAAATATCAGATTTTCGTTTTGTATCTGGAATAGAATATTCTAATAAAGCTTCATCTGATATATCTTTTAAAGAAAAACATAAAGAACTAATAAATTGTGCGAAAATAAGAGTTTGAACATCTTTCACATTCATAATTAATAAGACAAATGCTACATTAAAAACATTTGCTAATATTGTACATTTCTTTGTACCTACTTTATCTATAAAAATACTTGCAGGTATTTGCAAAAAAATCATAAATACTGCATAAAAAGATGTAGATAACACTACTTCTGCTGGTGTGATATTTTTTACTTGTGTTAAAAATAAAAATTCGATCGCATAATAAAAAATCAAATCTAGTGATATTGCTCTATATATGGAATATATTTTCATATTTTGTTTTCTTGCGTTTACTAACTCTTTATTCATTTGTATTTTTCTCCTTTAATTACAATTCATAGTTACTAATCTTATATAAAATTTATTAGTACTTATTTACACTATGAATATAATATCTAATATTATAGTTAATCGTTTTAAGCTTGTTTTCTAAAGTTGATTTTTGGCTTATTTATCTTTATATTGCTTCTTGCTATTGTAAAAAACACATTTAGTGTTTTTGTCATAATTTCTTTACTTTCATCATCAATATTTTTATATGCATTTAACATTGTTAATGCATTCGTAAATTTTTTGCTACTAAACTCTGATAAAGTTTCTATCTCTGTAGTATTTAATATTTCAAAAAATGTATCGATAAATTTTTCTCTTTGTTTTGGATCTACTTCTTTTAACCAGTTAGTAATTGTTTTATCAATAAATTCACTAGAATTTGTAAGTTCATCTTTTACAAATTTTGTTCCTAATACTTGCCATGTATATAAATCGTGTTGCATAATTCCAGTTTGTGTGCTTTTTAAAATAGTAATTTCTTCTTTATGATTTAGTAATCTTCCAATTATTGAGGTTTGTGGGATATATGTATGTACTTTATTTAATATATTTTTATATTCCTCACTTTCTACTACTTTATCACAAAATCCTGGGCCATCATTATTATACACATTAATAATTTTTTCTTGTACTTCTTCTTTGCAAAATGCTGCTGCATATACTGCTAGATTTCCACCTTTTGAATGCCCTCCAATACGTATTTTACTTTTATATGTACTAGCAATATTTTCAATATATTTTACTGCATCTATTTGCGCTGGAACCAGTTCACTAAAACTCATATTGAAGTCTTCTTTCCATCCTATTACTGTATTATCTGTTCCTCTATATGCAACATATATTGTATCATCTGGCATAATAATGGTTATAGCTGAAAATTGTTTTTCGTGTATTGGATCTATTTTGTTGATGTATTTTGTAAGTTTCATTTTTCCAAATCTTTCGCTCGTAGCTAATACTGGAAATAAATTAATGTCTTCCTGTTGTAATATTCTTCCTGTTGTTCCTCTTTCTTGATATCTTTTATAGCTTTCTTCAATTGTAATTTCTTCATTTTCTTCTATCAATTCGTCAAATGGAAAATATGATAAACGTGATAATATTAAGCTATCTATTTCGTTAAATCTATCATTGCAAATGCTTAAGTCTCCTCTCCATTCTATATAATCGTAAATATTTGACATATTTCTATCTCCTTTTATACTTTCTCGCATATTTTTGTCTTATTTTATCATACAAAATTTTAAAAGTCTATCTTATATATTATCTATTTTAGCAAAAGCTTCATCTAAAGTTACTAGTAAGCCTTAGAATTATTTGCTCGCTCCCAGAAGTTTATATATTCAATTTTTTAGGCTCCTCCAAGTAATTCCTACTCGTATCCTCATAAAAAATTGAATATATAAACTCCTTCGCGCTATTTAAAATTATTAAGGTTGACTAGTAACCATATAAAAGTTACTGTAGTGAGTAGATAACTAGAAGTCTGAATAATAACATCTAAAAAATAAAATTCAAGCACAAAAAAAGAGCAAATCTGTAAGCCGGGTTCTGTCTTTTAAAATAGCCATTTATCTAGGATATATATTACTATATATCTCAAGCCACGCAATTTAAGAAGGCGCCGAGCAGACTTAATCTTCTTATTTAGGTGTTGCTCCAGATGGGGTTTACACTGTCCCATTATGTCACCATAATGGCGGTGAGCTCTTGCCTCGCCTTTTCACCCTTACCTAAAATTAATTAGGCGGTTATTTTCTGTTGCACTTTCCTTAAGGTTACCCTCACTAGACGTTATCTAGCATCTTTGCTCTATGGAGCCCGGACTTTCCTCTCGTAATTCCTTTCGGATATTTACCAGCGACTATTCAATTTACTCTTTTATTATTCTACCATAAATAAACTATTATGGCAATCGCTTAAAATTTAATTATTATAGTTTAAGTATATATAATTCTAATAGCGCGAAGAGGATAGTATTTATATATTTTGTAGTGAGCTTGTGGGGACCGTTCAAAAATTCTCAAAAGTTCTATGAACTTTTGTTAGAATTTTTAGAATGGGGATAACGTAAAAATATATAAATACTCTCCTCTGGGAGCGAGTAGTTTTAAATTTATAAACTATAATAGTTAAATTTTAATTTTCACTTTTTCTACTTTTATCAATGTTTTCAATTTCTTCAACTATATTTTTATATTTAATTAAAAATATACTTTTATCTTGTAATTGAACTGCATTTTTTAGTTCGTTTAGCATAATATACATTCTATTGATATTATATTGTTTACTAGAATCTATATTTGGACTTGTTAATAATTGTGAGTACACATTAATACCATTTGTAACATCATTCAACATTTCATTCCAATTTTCAGATTCTAATTTTGAGTAAGCTTTAAATACATTTGATTTTGTTTCTAATATTCTTTTATATAATTCTTCATTTACTGCATTTGACACAAATTTTGGAATATAGTCATATAATTTTGATAATTGTTTTAATGTTTCTTCTTTATTTTCATCTTTTATAGATAATACCAAATTATCAAATTCTTTGTTAAATGCTAATATATCATCTTGATTCAAGTTAATTTTATACAAATCCATCGTAATTGTAGGTATTGATGCATATAAGTTTTCAACTTCATTTTTTACTTCATCCCAATTAATTTCATTTGATTGGTTTAGTATTCCGCTCATATTTAGTTCATACTTTGTATTGTTTTGTTGTGTATCACCAGAAGATTCACTAGAAGAACTTGAACCCTGTCCTGAAGAAGATGATGAACTTCCTCCACTACCTTGACTCTCTTCTCCACTTCCACTATCTCCTTCACTTTCTTCTGAAGCTTGTCCTCCGTCCTTGTCCACTTTTGCTAGAAGTACTGTCAGATGATGATTTACCAGTATTAGTTTCTTTTGATATTTCTCCATAAGATATTTGATAATTTCTTGTTTGAATATTATTCATTTTGTTAAATAAGTTAACAAATTTTGATTCTAGAAATTTAATTTCAGCTAGTGATTTACTAGAATCATCACCTTTATTGTTTTTCACTGCATTACTATAAATTGTAAAACCTAGTATTACTACAATTGCAAGCAAAACAATATATGCTATTCTTTTAAAATTTTTCAATTCATTAAACCTCCATTTTTCTATTTTTTCTAGTATTTGCATTTTTTTGTTACTTTATTCTATGTATAAATTTTTGTATATGATTTATACTAATAAAAGAAAATTTTGTAGTTTTTTCTGTGTGATTTTTTTATATAATGGTAAAATCTATTATATAAATTGTGGAGATTTAAAATGATTGCAACTGTTAATTTATATAGTGATAAAAAAGGAGAATTGAATAGATTTTTAAGTAGTTTTTATAATACAAATTTTGATATTGAAAATAGCTTAAAATGGGAGAAGGAATATAAAAATCCTGTTGAATTAGCAGAAATTATTGGTGTTTTTTCTGATAATTCTGATGACTATTTGCTTAATATGTGGGTGTCTCTTGATAAAAATGTTTTTATTAATGTTACTGATGATAATTCTGATTTACTTATTAAGTATTTATATGAGCGTTTTCCTTATTAAAAACTTTGCTTGATTAATATGTTTGTAAAGCAATTTCTAAGAACTAATTATATCAATTATAGCAATAAAAATTTTCTAATAGCGCGAAGAGGATAGTATTTATATATTTTGTAGTGAGCTTGTGGGGACCGTTCAAAAATCCTCAAAAGTTCTATGAACTTTTGTTAGGATTTTTAGAATGGGGATAACGAAAAAATATATAAATACTATCCTCTGGGAGCGAGTAGATTATTAGGTAATAATTGATATAATTAGTTTTTAAAAATCGCTACATATTAATTCAATAATTAATAATATAAATCATTTTTCCATAATAATAGTAACTGGTCCATCATTTAATAATTCAATTTTCATATCTGCTCCAAATATTCCCTTTTCGACCTTTATATCATTTTTTGAACATTCACTGCAGAAATATTCATATAATTCATTTGCCTGTTCAGGTTTTGCCGCATCTGTAAATGATGGCCTATTTCCTTGCGTACAATCTGCATATAATGTAAATTGTGACACAATAAGTAGTTCTCCGCCTACTTCTTTTAAACCTAAATTCATTTTTCCATTTTCATCTTCAAATACTCTTAATTTACATAGTTTTTTAACTAGATAATCTGCATTTTCAGTATTATCGTTATGCGTAACTCCTAATAACACTAAAAATCCTTTTCCTATTTTACCTACAACTTTATCTTCTACTTTTACTTGTGCATTTTTTACTCTTTGTATAACCAATTTCATTGTTTTTATTCATCTTCCTTTTCTTCGTCCTCTTCTATATCTACATCAGATTCTATAGAAACTGTTTTTTCTAAATTTGTCATTTCATCATCATCATTTTCCTTTGAAGATTTTTTATTTGAAGTCCTTTCTTCTTTATTTTTTTCATTTTCTTTGTCTGCCTTTTCTCTTATATCATTTTCCAATTCTTCTATAACAATTTGTTTTTCGGTTTCATTATCTTGTTCAACTTCTGAATTTTCTAAATCTTCTAATATTTCTACTTCTTTTGGTTGTTGCTCTGTTTGTTTTGCTCCACAATTTGGGCAAAAATTATCTTCTACTTCTATTTCTTTATAACATTTTGGACATTGCTTTTTATCTTTTAAATTTAAACATTCCTGTAATAATTCGTTTATTTCATCACTCAACACATCAATTCTAGTACATTCTGACTCTAAATCATTTTTTATTGAAATATTTTCTTCTCTAATATGTTTTTCATAAACTTTTCTTCCTATTTCTTCATAAATATCATTTACTTGTGACTTTAGCTCATTCATTCTAAATTTTAACTTTGTTTCTTTTGCAATTTTTCCTGTTTTATCAGCAGTCATTTTATAGGCTTCTGATGCCTTTTTACCTAATTTATCAAAAAATTCCATCTTCAAAATCTCCTTTTCACATTACAATTCACGGCATTATTAAAATAGTAGTTTAGCTAAAGAGTTATAATATATTATAACTCTTTAGTGAATATAAATAAGCTATGAACTGTAACTTTTTTTTACATTTCTATCAAATTTAGTATTTGAAATTTTTTTATTATTATTCACTTTTTTTCGCTCTTGTCATTAAATTTTTAACAGCTTTTTGAGGATCTAAATTTTCATAAATAACTTTATATACTGTTTCAACAATTGGCATATCAACATTATGTATCTTGCATAATTCATAAGCAACTTCAATATTATCAATACTTTCTATTACCATTCCAACTTCTTGTTTTGTTTCTTCTAAAGATTTTCCTTGTCCTATTAATTTTCCTGCTCTTCTATTTCTACTATGTTCACTAAGACAAGTTACAATCAAATCTCCTAATCCACTTAAACCATAAAAAGTATCCTTTTTCCCACCTAATTCAACACCTAATCTTGTTAATTCTCCTAAACCTCTTGTAATTAAAGCTGCAAATGTATTATCTCCTAATCCGATTCCTGCTGCAACACCTGCACAAAATGCAATAATATTTTTTAATGCTCCACCTAGTTCAACACCTTTTACGTCATCAGAAGTATAAATTCTCATTTCTTCACACATAAATGTATCTTGAATTAGTGTAAGAACTTCTTGATGTTTAGAAGCAACTACTAAAACAGTTGGTATACCTGTTGTTACTTCTTCTGCATGACTTGGACCAGACAAGACACCAACTTTTGCTGTTGGCATTTCTTCTAAAATAACTTCATCTAAAGTTTTCAAACTATCTTTTTCAAAACCTTTTGAGCAAATAACAACTGGTATATTTCCTACATATTGTTTATATTGTTTGAATATATTTCTTGTGAATTTTGAAGGTGTAACATGTAAAATAAAATCCACATTAACTAATACTTCTTCAAAATTAGTATAACACTTTATATTATCTGTTATTACTGCATCTGGTAAAAATTTGCATCTTTTTTCTTCGTTAATTATTCTTTTTTCTTCTTCATCAAAAGACCATATCTTTATATTATTTCCTAACTTGGCTAAATGAATTGCTAAAGCAACTCCCCAACTTCCACTACCAATTATAGCTATATTCATTTCTTATTATCTCCTTCTATATTTATATATTACTTACTTTATTTTTGTTTCTTAGTTTTTATTACTTGTTATAATTCAAAGTTTCTATTTATTTAACTTTTTCACCTAATTTATTTTCTTCACCATTTAGCATTCTCTTTATATTAGTTCTGTGGTTAAATAAAACAATAATTGCTAAAATTACACTATAAATAAAATATGTGTTACCACTTTTTCCTTCTGTCAAAACTGTATAATTATCATTAATAAATAAAGTTAAAACTGGAAATAATACAGCAACTGCACATGAACCTAAAGATACCATTCTTGTTAAAATCATTAAAACTAGAGCAAAAACTAAACAAATCAATCCAATTTGCCAATTGCTCATTAATAATATGCCAAGTGAAGTAGCGACTCCTTTTCCTCCTTTAAATCCAAAGAAAATTGGAAAAGTATGTCCTACTACAACTGCAATTCCTGCTATTTGAACTAATAACTCTTTATTACTATCTTTAGCAATATTTCCTATTATAATAGCAATTGATATTGCAATTACGCCCTTCAAAATATCACAAATAAGAGTTAAAGCAGCAGCACCTTTGCCAACACTACGTAACACATTTGTAGTCCCAGCATTTCCACTCCCTTTTTCTCTTACATCAAATCCTGCAAATTTTTTACTAAAAATAACAGAAAAATTTACACTTCCTATTGCATATGCAATTATTAATATTATAATATATACTGTCATTTTAATACCTCCCAAAAATTCACTATTAAAAATTCTTTTAAATATTCACAAAACTTGCCATTTAAACCCGGAACCAGTGGCAACTTAATAAATTTCTTTTTCATTTTTTTCTCTTATAATTATTCTAACTGGTGTTCCTTCTAAACCGAATTCTTTTCTAATTTGATTTACAATATATCTTTCATATGAAAAATGAAATAGTTCTTTATTGTTTATAAATATAACAAATGTTGGTGGTTTTGTTGATGCTTGTGTGCCATAATAAATTTTTAGTCTCTTTCCTTTGTCTGTTGGTGGTTGCACAATTGCTATCGCTTCATTTATTACTTGGTTTAACATTGATGTTGATATTCTCATACTATTTTGTTCTGCTACGTGGTTTATTAAATCAAATAATTTTTGTACTCTTTGTCCTGTTTTCGCTGATATAAATATTATTGGTGCATATGATAAATATTTTAGTCTTTCATATACTTCTTTTTTATATTTTTCTAAGGTTCCTGTTTCTTTTTCTACTGCATCCCATTTGTTTACTACAATTATTACACCTTTTCCTGCTTCGTGGGCTTCTCCTGCAATTTTTGCATCTTGGTCTGTTACTCCTTCTGTTGCATCAATCATCATTAAACATACATCTGCTCTTTCAATAGCTAGTAATGTTCTCATAATACTGAATTTTTCAATTGATTCTTTTACTTTGTTTTTCTTTCTTACTCCTGCTGTGTCTATTAGTGTATATTTCCCTTTCTCATTTTCAAATTCGGTGTCAATTGCATCTCTGGTTGTTCCTGCTATATCACTTACAATTGCTCTGTTCTCTCCTAAAATATTATTTATTAATGATGATTTTCCTACATTTGGTTTTCCTATTATTGCTACTTTTATAATATTTTCATCGTCTTCATTTTCAGTCTTTTCTGGAAACTTCTCATATATTGCGTCTAATACATCCCCTATTCCTATTGCGTTTGTTGCAGATATAGGATATGGATCTCCTATTCCTAAATTGTAAAATTCATAAATTTCTTGCCTATCTTTTTCAAAATTATCTGCTTTGTTACATACTAAAACAATTGGCTTCTTTGATTTTTTTAACATTAATGCTATTTCTTTGTCTGCTGCTGTTACTCCTTGCCTTACATCTGTTAAAAATATAATAACATTTGCCATTCCTATTGCTAAGTTTGCTTGTTCTCTCATTTGCGATAAAATGATATCTTCTGATTCTGGTTCAATTCCTCCAGTATCAACTAGTGTAAAATTTCTTCCTCTCCAGTTTGTTTCAGCATATACTCTGTCTCTTGTTACTCCTGGTGTGTCTTCTACAATTGATATTCTACTTCCTGCTAAATAGTTGAAAAATGTTGATTTTCCTACATTTGGTTTTCCTATTATTGCTACTATTGGTTTTGACATATGGTTAATTGGATTTAATTTTTAATTATATGTTTTTTAATAAAATTAAATCCTTTCTCCTTTCCTTATTTTTAATAGTTACAGTATATCATTTTTATATTTAAATAACAAGAGAAATATTAAAAAGCTTATAGGAACAAAAGGGGCATGATTAAATTTTTTAACATTTTAGAATATTTACATGCCCCGTCTTTGTTCGTGTGTCAAATTTGCCAAAGTAAATTTGTGTACAATGATTTATATTATAGGGAGTTTGAAGAACTTTCCTATAATATAAAAAGTTGCCAAAAAGACCCGTCCCTTTTGGCAACCTTAAATTATATTTTTGCTACTCCACCAATAATTTTACTTTCTTCTACTGAAGATAACATTTTAGAACCTCCTGAGATAACAACCATATCTCCTTTTTCTAATATTCCTTTTTGTTTTAATTTTTCAATACCAGCTTCAATTGTTTTATCATTGTTTTCTTGTTTTTCAACATAGATTGGAGTTACATTCCATACAATAGCTAATTGATTATATGTTCTTTTGTTATCTGTTATAGCTAATATTGGGCAACCTGCACCTAGACCTGCTAATCTTCTTGCAGAATCTCCTGTATTTGTATAACATATAATAGCATCTGCTTCCATATTCATTGCCATAACACATGTTGAATATGATATTTTCATTTCTAAATCTGACATATCTATGTTTTCGTTTTCTCTAAATTTTTTCCAGTAATCAATGTCGTTTTCTACTCTATGTGCAATTTTTACCATTGTTTCAACACATTCTACTGGATAGTCTCCCATTGCACATTCTCCTGATAGCATTATTGCACTTGTTCTGTCATAAATAGCATTTGCTACGTCACTTGCTTCTGCTCTTGTTGGTAATGGATTATGTGTCATAGATTCAAGCATTTGTGTAGCTGTTATTGCTGGTTTGTTTGCTTTGTTTGATAATTTAATAAATCTTTTTTGCATTACAGGTGGTTCTGTGAAGTCTGTTTCTGTAGCCATATCCCCACGAGCAATCATTTGAACGTCTGCATTTTCAACAATTTCTTCCATGTTCTCTAGACCTTCAACATTTTCTACTTTTGTAATAATCTTTATGTCTGTTCCACCATTTTCATCTAATACTTTTCTTACTTGGTCAATATCATCTTTGTTTCTTGCAAATGACATTGCAACATAATCATAATTGTGTTCACAGGCTGTTTTTAAGTCATTAATATCTTTTTCTTTTAAAGCTGGTAATCTTACAGGTGTTCCTGGTAAGTTTATTGTTTTTCTACTTCCTAATCCATTTCCATGTACTACTGTACAAACAATATCTTTTCCTGCTATTTCATCTACTACTAATTCAATTGCTCCATCATCTATTAATACTTTTGCTCCTACTTTTACATCATTATACAATTCTTTATAAGATACAGATACCTTATCTTTATCTCCAACTATATCTTCATTTACTAATGTGAATTTTTGTCCATCTTCTAACATTATTTTTTCATTTTTTCCTGTTACTAACATTCCTGTTCTAATTTCTGGACCTTGCATATCTAAAAGTAATGATACTGGAATATCTAATTCTTCTCTTAATCTTAATACTGTTTCTGTCTTTTCAGCTTGTTCATCCCAACTTCCATGAGAATAGTTAATTCTTGTTACGTTTAATCCTGCTTTAAATAATTCTTCTAATTTGTTTTCACTTGCAGGTCCTATTGTACCTACTATCTTTGTTTTTCTTAAATCTTTTTTCATTTATGATTCCTCCCTAATTTAAATCCGTTTTTTATTATAACATAATTTATTTACAAATTTCAACTTTTTTGGAAAATTTTCTCTTTATAATTTATTTTTGTTTTATTATTTTTGTGAATATCTTTCTTTGCTTTTTATATTATTTACATTTTTTTGTATAATATGTATGTTTGTGGAAGTTAAATATAAAAACTTTTCAACCTATTTAATGACAAAAGCGACTGGAGACAAGTTTCCAAGTCCCCAGTCACTTTTGTAAGGTTTTAGTTATTTGATATCAAGCTTCATATTCCGACTTTTGCCATTAAAGTATACTATATACAATGTTTGTTGGCTTTTGTCAACTCCTGCCGATTTGACACCATCATATGTTTTCTTCTTTCCATTGTCAAACTCAAGTGTCAATTCAGAAAAATCATACACAACCTGCATTGGCTTACCGCTAAAAGTTTTTAAGCTCATTTCCCTTCTGTGAAGTCTAATCGTAATGTTACTGGCATCTTCTGGGTCTACTGCTTCTATAATCAAAGCATCTTCTGCAAACAAAAAGTTTTTTACGTTTTTCCAATATCTTCTGTTATTATTTTCGTCAATTACAAACAAATTGTCGAAAATCCGAACTGCTGTTACCTCTTGCTGGCCAATATAGCCTTTGGCAATGTCGATATGTGACTTAATAATTATAAATCCACACACGACCAATACCATAATCATCGTAACATCTACGAACCTAGCTAAAACCTTTAAATTTCTTGTACTCTTCATCATAATGCTCTCCCTTCCAGAATAAATCTTGAAGGGCCACCCTCCAAGATTCATTCTTTAAAAAAATGACCCTTTTGAGGGTAAACTATATTATCTAGTTCAATTATAACATATTTTACATAAAATATCAATTTTTTTATGATAATTATGTAAAATTTAATTATGACAGTTTTTATACATACAATTTTAATAGCACAAAGAGGATAGTATTTATATACAAAAAATATATAAATACTATCCTCTGGGAGCAAGTAATTTTTAATTTATAAACTGTCATAATTAATTTTAAGGCTTTCTAATTTGTTTTACTATTTTATATAAATACTTGGATCTACTTGAATAGAATCCTTCAATACTTCGAAATGCAAATGTGGTTCATCAGCAGTTTCAAAGACAGCTGTATTACCAACAGTTCCTATGCTTTGTCCTTTTTCAACTTTTTCTCCTTCTACAACAAATTCAGAAGTTAAAAGATTTGCATAAACTGTTTGGAAACCATCTTGATGTTCTATTACGATTGTTAAACCATATCTTGGGTCATTTTTTATTGACTTTACAGTTCCTGCTTCAGCTGATTTTACAACTGTTGTTTTTTCTGCTTTTATATCAATTCCCATATGTGTTGTCCATTCTTTTAAAGTTTCAGAATAGATTAAATTATCTTTTGCATATTCTCTTGTAACCTCTCCATCAACTGGTTTTTGGAATGCTAATTCTTTTTTGGTTTCTTTTGTAGTTTCAGTTGCATTTGTTTGTGCTGTATTTGTGTTCTTAGTAGAATTAGTTTTTGTTGTATTTTTTACTGTAGTATTTGAAGTTGTTTTGTTTGTTGTATTTTGTGTAGTATTATTTTTAGTATTAGTAGAATTTGTTGTGTTTGTATTAGTTTCATTTTTAGACTCTTCTACAGATTTACCAATTTCCGTACTAACACTTTCAGAATCTTCTGTTGCATCTCCTGCAATTTTTGCCATTTGCTCTAATGTCATACTTTCATCTTTAACTTCATTACTTAGGTTTTTACTATACATTAGTAATGCTACAACAATAACCGCTAAAATAGCTACTCCTATTCCACTATACATTATGACTTTATCACTCACTGAATTATTTTGATTTTTTCTAAAATTTCTTCTCATATAATCCTCCTTTAATAGTTTGTTATTACAAGTATTTCCTATTTTTAGAAGATTATACATTTACAAAGAATTTATTTCTTTTATTTCTACACCAACATAAAAATGTTTAATAATTTCCTCATAATTGCTACCTTGTTTAGCCATTGTATCAGCTCCTGTTTGACTCATTCCTACTCCATGTCCATAACCTTTTACAGAAAATATGATGTGACCATTTTCTTTTTTTATTTCAAAATTAGTTGACTTTAATCCTAGTAAAGTTCTAACTTCTACACCTGATAACTCATGATTTCCAAATTTGACTGTTTTAACTCTTTTGCTGTCTGTATATTCTAAAATTTTAATATCTTCTTCATTGCTAAAATTAATTTGTATATCACTATATTTTGTTTTTAATTTATTTATCAATTCTTGCTGAATTAAATTAACTTCTGAACTATATTGTGTATAACCTTCCTCTCCTGCTGTTTCTACTACTTGCAAATATGGTAATCCAGAACCTCCCCATACATTTACAGGTAATTCTGTTATCCCTCCACTATTTGCATGAAAAAATGCGTTTATTGGTTGATTTTGATAAGTTACAATTTTACCTTGTGTTTCTTTCACACATTGCTGTATTTTTTGCCAATTACTCTCTCTTTTGCTTTCTTCCCATCTAGCAAACCTATCTTCCTTTGAAACCCATGCTTGACAACAAGTTGAAGCATCACATATGTCCGCATTTTCATGTTTTTTATTTTGAATTTTATAAATTGTATATGTTCTTGCAACAATTGCTTGAGCTTTTAATGCTTCTAATTCATAATCTGCTGGCATTTCAGCTGATACAACATTACACAAATAGTCATCCAATGCTACTTCTTCTACTTGCCCTGTTTTTGCATGTAGTAACTTTATTGTTCCATATTTTTGATAATTGTATTCAGTTGTTTCTTGGTTTGATGAATTTTGATTTTCTCCTTGTTGATTACTCTCCTGATTATTTTCCACTTGAATTTCTTGATTATCACTAGAAAAAGTGCTTATATCTCTTTTTGTAACTAGTGCTGGAAGAATAAAACAGATAAAAATGAAAGTAACAAAATAGATAAGAACTTTTTTCACATAAACACCTTCTTTAAAAATTAATATATGAACTTTTGAGATTAAATAAATATTATAAATCTAAATTATAACTTTTTGTTTTTATATTTAAAATACTAATTATGAACTAAGTTTTAACCTCATATTATTTAAAATTTTACGTTCGATTCTTGATACTTGAACTTGTGTTATACCTAATATTTTCGCCACTTGTGATTGTGTTTTTTCTTTGTAAAATCTTAACATTATTACTTCTTTATCTCTTTTTTCGAGCCCATTAATTAGTTCTTTTACTGTTAATTGGTTAGTAATCATTTCTTCTTCATTTTTATCTGTTGATATTTGTTCAATCAAACTAATACTATTTCCATTTTTTTGATTTGTATAACTGGCATTTTCAATAGACTCAACATGTGCTGTTGCTTCTAATGCCAATGCAATATCTTCTTTAGCTACTTTTAGTTCTTTTGAAATTTCCTCTATTGAAATTTCTTCACCTTTTTTTGCTAAATATTCTTTTTGTAATTCTTTTATTTTTATTCCTAATTCTTTGATACTTCTACTTACTTTAATTGGTCCATCATCTCTTATATATCTTTTTATTTCTCCTATCATATATGGTACTGCATATGTTGATAATCGTACTTCGAAATTTGTATCAAATCTTTTTATTGATTTAATAAAACCCATACAGCCTATTTGATATAGGTCTTCTATTTCATAACCTCTTCCATTAAATCTTCTTACAATACTCCATATTAATCCATTATTATTTTCTATTAATTTTTCTAGTTCTCTTTTATCTCCTGCTTGGGCTTTTTTAATTGAAGTTATGTCATTCTCGTACATATTCCACCCACTTTTCTTTTTATTTGTTTGCTATCATTTCAAATTCCTCTTGCTCATCTTCTTTTGGCTTTATTTCTTTTACCATTGTTATTTTTGTTCCTAAGCCAATAATTGATTCAATTTGTATATCATCCATAAAACTCTCCATAATTGTAAATCCCATTCCTGACCTCTCTAAATTTGGCTTTGTTGTATATAATGGCTCTTTTGCTATATCAACATTTTCAATACCTTTTCCCTTGTCAGAAATTTCTATTATGATTTTGTTTTCTGTTAATTTAGCTGACATTTTTACAATTCCTTGCTTGTCCTCATAACCATGAATAATACAATTTGTAACAGCTTCTGAGACAGCAGTTTTTATATCTGCTAGTTCTTCTATTGTTGGGTCTAATTGTGAAGCAAATGCTGCTATTGCAATCCTTGCAAAGGCTTCATTTACTGATTTACTTACAAATTCTAATTTCATTTCATTTTTAAAAGTTTCTTTCATTACATTTCCTTTCCTAAAATACTTGTAATTTTTATGTATTTTATCTTTTAATCTATTTTTTGTTATAATTCACAATTATTATTGCCATACAAAATTTATTAGTATTTTTTCTAAAGTAACTCCCAACTTCGGACCAACTGTAACTAAAGTAACAGTTGGTAACCTTGTCGGTCCCCCCGAATTGTTACTTTATAAAAAATATAATAAATTTTATTAATAATAATTTAGATTTGAATTGTAACTAAATTTACGCTAATTTTTCTTCTTGGCTAATTGGTATTAATCTTAAAATACCACTCATTTCAAAGATTTTTTTCACACTTTGTGTTAGATTACTTACTTCTAATTTTGCTCCTAACATATTGGCGAATTTGTATCTACCTATAATCAGACCTATACCCGCACTATCCATGAAAGTAACACTATCAAAATCAAACACAACTTTTTTAGGCATATATCTTTCAATTTCATAATCTGCTTTCCTCCTTATCTTTTGAACACTATAATCATCAATTTCATCTGTAATTTTTAAAACTAATAGCTTGTCCTCTTCATAAAATTTTGATTCCATTTTTTCCTCCTTTAGTTTTTCTTTTGGTATTATAATATCTTTTCCAGTATTTTCCAAGAGCAAAAAAATAGAAGTTTTGTCGAATTTAGAGAACTTTTCGACAAAACTTCTTTAACTAACAAAACAAGTTATAAAATATTCAAAAGTACTTATCCAAGCTAATCTTCAATACACCTTTTTCATATTTTATAACTTGTTTCATTAATATATTATTTATTGTAAATTCATTTTTTATTTTAAATAGTTGTCCACTTTTTTTATAAAAATAAAGTTTTCTATAATATTAACAACTCCATACGAAACAATGATAATTCCTATAGTTTGTAATATTGCTCCACTATTTACTAATATATATATTCCTGCAATAATAATCATTATAGATAATATTAAGCTTATAAGCCATAATCTAGATTGATAATCTTTCCATACAATTATTGTTTGCAAATTCATAATTCCACTATAAATTATACAGATTGCTATAACTATTCTAAAAATAGATGAAATAATATCTGCACAATTCATTATTACAATTCCTGCAATAATCGCTACTATGCCTATTGCTAGTAAATACCTATTTGTTTTATCAGTTGAAAAATATTCAGATAGTTTAAATATTCCTAATAATATAAAAATAAGTCCTAAAATTATTGCAATAAACGATACAATAGCTTCTGGATTCGCAATTAGCATAACACCAAATAATACAAATATTATAGATAGTATAATATCTGTCCATCCTGATTTTTTCAAAATTTTTTCTAACATATTATTACCCTCTTTGCTTCTATTTTATATTACTATATCACATTATTCCTTTATTGTCATCATTTTAACATACCATATTTTAAAATTTCTAGTTCTTTTGTTACTACTCAGACTTCTAGTTATCTACTCGCTCCCAGAAGTTTATATATTCAATTTTTTTAGGCTCCCCCAAGTAATTCCTACTCGTATCCTCCTAAAAAAATTGAATATATAAACTTCTTCGCGCTATTTTAAGTTATTTAGTCTGAACAGTAACGTTCTTTTTAATATTTCTCTTCCTTATTAAAATGACAAACGAATAAAATAGTACTTTTACAGTACTATTTCCGTTTAAATTATGCATTTTCAGTTTCTTTTTTAGCAATTACTTCTTTTCCATCATAATATCCACAATTTTTACAAACTCTATGTGGCATTACTGGTTCGTGACAATGTGGACAGCTTGTATATGTTGGATTTTCTTTTTTCCATGTAGATCTTTTTGCATGTGTTCTTGCTTTAGACCATCTTCTTTTTGGTTGTGCCATATCAATTCCCTCCTTGCTTTAGATATATGTTTTATATCTTTTTCTATTTTTTCATTATTATAGTCACTATAAGATTATACAAGTATTTTACTCTTTTGTCAATAGTTGGATTTGTTTATTATTTAATATGTGATTTATTTAAATAATTTAAAATATCAAGAAGGAGTTATTCGCAATTTTTCTTATATAACATTTTTATATTCTTTTTTGTAAATACCTTATCAACGCCATCTTTAGCAACCTGTTCGAAAACCTCTGTAATAAAATCATCTATTTTTTCATTTACCCTTATTTTCTCTCTTTCTTTTTTCCAGTAATTCAGTTCAAGTTCTTTAGTCCAATTTTTACCCTCATAAATAATCCCAGCAGCCAACTTATCACATATCATTTCAGCTGCATATTTATATGGCATAACTGGTGTCTGAATAGGTCCACTCTCATCATACCAATATTGTGGATGATGTCTATTTCTACCTTTATGATGTAGCCATGCTTCTGAATATCCTTTATCCTTTTTAGCCTCTGTAATTGGTGAATGTGTACCAACATAATAATTAGCACTTTCTATAAATTCTGTTGGTGAATACTTAGAAAAGTCATGCATAAATCCTCTCCATGGTTCACCTATTTTACAACATAATTTGAATACTACCCATTTGTGGTGTGTAATTAATTTAAAATGTTTTATTGCATTTTTTAATTTCACTTTTTTTCCTCCTGAGACAAGTGGGACAGTCTTAAAATGTCTCACTCTTTTTATTTAAATTTGTCGAAAATAGTAATATAGTTATAAACATTTGTGACTATCAGCGACTTTGAAGGTGTGAGACATTTTAAGACTGTCCCACTTGTCTCATTTTCTCACATTTTTTTATTAAAATCAATAAATCTTTTTAGATTTTTTGCATAAACTATAAAAAGATGTTACTGTTCAGACTTAATAACTTAAAATAGCGCGAAGAAATGTATATATTCAATTTTCTTAGGAGGATACGAGTAGGAATTACTTGAGGCAGTCTAAAAAAATTAATATATAAACTTCTGGTAGCGGGTACTTAATATTAAATCTAAACAGTAACAAAAAAGATTACTATATACTTAAAAATTTTATTTTGGAGGTTATTATGTGCGGATTTGTTGGATTTGCTAATTATAAAAGAAACATATCGAATCAAAAAAATATATTAGAAAATATGAATCAAACTTTATCAAAAAGAGGACCTGATGAGGAAGGTTATTACATAAAAGATCATATAGCACTTGCTCATAAAAGACTTATTGTTATAGATCCTAAAGGTCGGAAAACAACCTATGATTCAGACTTGTTCTTTTGGAGAATATGTTATTGTTTATAATGGGCAAATATATAATACAAAAGAATTGAAAAAAACTTTAGAAGAAAATAGTTTTTCTTTTAATAGTCATTCTGATACAGAGGTTTTATTAAAAAGTTATATTTATTATGGTAATGATGTTGTTAATCATTTAAACGGTATTTTTGCTTTTGCTATTTGGAACAGCAAAAATAATGAGTTATTTTTAGCTCGTGACCATTTTGGAATTAAACCATTATTTTATACTCAAAAAGAGGGAACTTTTATCTTTTCTTCAGAAATTAAAGGGCTATTTGCATATCCGGGAATTGAAAAAGTAATAGATTCTCAAGGAATTTCAGAATTGTTTGGAATTGGGCCTAGTCATACTCCTGGAACTACTGTTTTTAAAGATATTTATGAATTAAAACCTGCTCATTTTGCTGTTTATAATAGTTCTGATTTGCATATAGAAAGGTATTGGAAATTAAAGTCAGAAGAACATAAAGATGATTTTAAAACAACTTGCGAAAATTTAAAGTATCTTCTTAATGACGCTATTACTCGTCAATTAGTATCTGATGTACCTTTATGCACATTTTTATCTGGTGGATTAGATTCTAGTATTATTACAAAGTTTGCGTCTGATTATTGTAAAAAAGAAGGTCTTCCTCCTTTAGATACTTATTCTATTGATTATGTTGATAATGATAAAAATTTTGTAAAGAGTGATTTTCAACCAAATTCTGATAATTACTATATTGATTTAATGACTAAAGATCTTCATACAAATCATCATCAAATTGTTATTGACACTCCAGAACTTGCTTCTTATTTAGAAGATGCTATGATTGCTCGTGATATGCCTGGTATGGCTGATATTGATTCATCTTTACTTTTATTTTGTAAAAATGTAAAAAAAGAAATGACAGTGTCATTAACTGGTGAATGTGCTGATGAAATTTTTGGTGGATATCCGTGGTTTTTTAGGGAAGATGCTTTAACTAGTGGTACTTTCCCTTGGTCTATTGCGATTAATGAAAGACAAACATTATTAAATACTGATATTAGTAAAAAAGTTGATTTGAAAGAATATATTGATTTCCGATATCAAGAAAGTTTAAATGATGTTGAAATTTTAGATTGCGACTCTAAAGAAACTGCAGAAAAAAGAAAAATATCACATTTGACTTTAAATTGGTTTATGCAAACGCTTTTAGATAGATCTGATAGGATGGCTATGTACAATGGCTTTGAGCTTCGTGTACCTTTCTGTGATTACCGTTTGGCTCAATATGTTTGGAATATTCCTTGGGAAATGAAAGCTTTAAATGGTCGTGAAAAAGGTTTACTTCGTTATGTTTGTCGTGATTTCTTGCCTACTGAAATTGTGGATAGAAAAAAATCTCCTTATCCTAAAACTCATAATCCTACTTATCTTGCTAAAGTTAAAGGTATGCTTTCTGATATTATGAAAGATAAAAATGCTCCAATCAATGATTTATTAAATAGAGATTATATTTTGGATATTTTGAATACTGATGGTAAATCATTTACTAGACCTTGGTTTCGGACAATTGATGACTGGGCCTCAGCTTATGGCTTATCTTTGCCAAGTAAATATGTGGCTTGAAAAATATCAACCTAAAATTGAACTATAATTATCATTAAAAGATTTTTATATTAACTATTATTAAATCTAATGACATTATATTTTCTATTTTATATAAAGTCAATAAGTTTCATAATTTTTTGAATATAACAGATTTAATAAAAAAATTAAATATCTATTTTTAACATAAAAGTATGTTTAAACATAGATTATAACTGTATTTTACGTATTTTAAATTTATTAAATGTCTTGAAAAACAAGGGGATAAATTATTGTAAATCACATTTATTTTCCCCTTGTTTTATATAAATTTTAAAATATGTTTCTGTAAAAAAATTATTATCTCTTAACATTTATCAAATACTAATTTTTTTCATTATAATATTCAATACACTTCTTTAATCCTTCTTGTAATTGCACTTTAGGCTTCCAGTCCAATATATTAATAGCATAATTTATATCTGGTTTTCTTCTTGGTGGATCATCTTTCATTTCTTGACAATATATAATTTTAGATTTAGAATTCGTCATTTTCTTTATTATATTAGCAATTTCCTTAACTTCAATTTCTACTGGATTTCCAATATTTATTGGAACATTTACTTTTTCTTTTTTATCCATTAATTTAATCATTGCTTCTAAAGTATCATCAATGTAACAAAAACTCCTTGTTTGTTTTCCTGTTCCATATATAGTTATATCTCTGTCATTTATTGCCTGATTTATAAAGTTTGATATAATTCTACCATCTTCTTTATCCATTTTTGGACCATATGTATTAAATATCCTAATAACTCTAACATCTGTATTATATAACCTTTTATAATCAAAAATTAAAGTTTCTGCTGATCGTTTACCTTCATCATAACAAGATCTTACTCCAATGCAATTGACATTTCCCCAATATGTTTCTTTTTGAGGAATTTGATTTGCACTACCATAAATTTCTGATGTTGATGATTGTAATAATCTTGTATTAGTTCCTTTTATTGCTTCTAAAATATTCTTTACTCCTATTACATTTGTTTCCCATGTTTCTATTGGAAATTTTAAATAATATTTAGGAGAAGCTGGACAAGCTAAATTATATATATAATCAAAATGATTATCTTTTATAAACTTTTTAATGTTATTATTTCTAATATCCTCTTTTAAAAATTTTACATTTTTTTGCTTTAATAAATCTTTTACATTTAATATATTTCCAGTAGTCAGATTATCTATAATATATATATTATTTTTGTTTTCTTTTGCATATATTTGTACTAAATTACTTCCTATAAATCCAGCTCCACCTGTAATTAAAATTTTCATTTTTATACCTTTACTCTTTCTAATTCATATATTAACTTATTTCTAGCTTCATCTAGTAAGTAGAATCCAGCTGATGGATTAACATCAATAACAAAATGCTTTCCTTTATATTTTATTATATCAACTGAAAAAACTTCTAAATTTAATTGTTTTGAAATATTTTCACACTGTTTTTTAACAACTTTATCAATTTCAATATTATTTTTAGTATATATATTTCCTTTTATAAAATAGCACTTAATTTCTTCTTGCCCATTTATTGATTCTTCTAAATAAAATTTATCTTTATTAAATTTTTCAAAAAATTTTATTATTGTATTACTCGTATAAGCTTTAAAAATTATACCTGCATGTACATCTTCTTTACAAAATATAGGAAATTCTACTTCTTCAATATGTTCATAGTTAAATATTTTTGGTGTTTTAATTTTACTTGATATTAATATTTTTTGCATTTGTAATTTTGTAAAATTATTTTTAAAATAACTTTTATTGAATATATAACAATTTATATTCTCGAGCAAATTTATTATTTGTGTTATTAATGGGCTATTACATAAAAAATAAATTATATTGTTTTCTAGTTCTATATATTTATCTTTAATCAAAATAAAATCTTCTATCCAAATTATATTTACATGTAATTTAGTAGCATTTTTTATTTTTATTGCTGAACCTAAATAGTTTTCCTTTCTCGAAAGAAATATACTACATATTTTCATTATTTATCACACTTTCTATATGTGTTTTTATATCATTCCACATTTCTTTTATATTTTGATATGATAGTGTTTTTTCAATTTCTTTAACATCTTTCCAAACACTTTCTTCTTTATATTGTTCTAATATTGTTTCATTAGTTATACCATCATCAATTGCTAAATAATAGTAATTTTCAACATTTTCTCCTTTTGGTGTATTATAATGTACTACTGCTATTTCTCTATTTCCTATTATATGACAATTATGTCCTGTTTCTTCTTTAGTTTCTCTAATAGCACATTCTTCAATTGTCTCACCTTCTTCTAAATGACCTTTTGGAAAAGAATATTCACCGTTTCTACAAACTAATGCAATTTTCCTTGTTTGTATATTAATTAATATACATCCTGCTTTTTTAGTTATTTTCATTTACTTTCCTCCTTTAATCTCTCTTATCATCTCAATTACTTTGCTTTTTTTTATGTATATTTGAGTATTATAATATTGTATAATGTTATCTTTTTGTGTATTATTTAAATCATTAATGTTAAGAATTCCTCTTTCTAACTTATTTATAATTTTTCTTATATTATATTCCTTACTTTGTTCATAAATCTCATTATTACTTTTCAAGTTTATCCTCCTCTAAAGTCTTATTTTTATTACATTTATTATCATATTCATTTAACATCTGTTTAGCTTTTTTAAGCTTCTCTTCTAATAATTGATTTTCTCTAATTAATTCTCTTATTCTTTCATCTTTATTATCAGAAAACTGTACACAATTTCCTTTTATTGAAAGTTGTTTTTTATGTAAATAGTCTAAAAATTCTGCGAATAATCTTTCATTAAGCTCTAAAGATGCTCCTCCATTAAATGTCCAACTTAAATATGTCATTAAACATCCTCCTCCATTATGCCAATACTTTATTCTTTGTTTATCTTTTTCTTCATCTTCTACTTCTCTTCTCTGCTCTCTAATAAATTCTGGTGTAACAATTCCAACAATTTCTGAATTTGGAACAATTGATGAAATTATTTGCCATTCCAAATCACTATGAACAGAATCTAAAATATTATTATTATTCAAATCTATATAAGACAATATCATCTCTGTTATTTTATATGCATCTTTATTAAATTGTTCTTTATACCATTGTCTCCAATCACTTCTTCCAGTTTTTTCTTTGCAAATATACTGAATAATTTCTTTTTTATTATATACTTTAAATCCAAATTTAATTGGTACATTACTTGCAAAATAAGTCTTTCCTGCTCCATGTAAACCTGTTAATGCTATTAGCATTTCTTTACCTCTCCTACTCATACTCATATTACTCTTCATCACTTAACATTTTTTGAACATATGCTAAACAATTTGTTTGTTGTATATTGGGAATATTATTATATTTATCTAAATTATTTCTTAAATTTTCTAAATAATCTTCTTTATGAATATTATCCCAATATTGTTTCCAATTTTCAATATTTTTAATATTTCCAATTGACCTAAAACCTTGTGCTGCTAAAAATCCACACAAATGTATGTCTCCATCTGGCATAATTACAAGTGCTCTTTGACCTGCCTTGCAGCCTTTTATAAAATTAAATGGTAATTTTATTCTATGTTGTATCCCTTCATCATTACGAAGATAATGACCATTTATATATTTGTCTTCTTTTATTTCATTTGATAATTTTTCTCTAAAATAATCATAATCTTTTTTATTTAAAGTATTATTTTTTAATAATGTTCCTCTTCCAGATTCTATAAATCTTCTTATAAATAAATGTGTTTTATTTTTATGCATTTTCTTTGCAAAAATTATCATGTCTTCTAAATTTTCTTTCATCACAACAGCATTTACTCTTACTTCTATTTTATTTTTTTCTAATTCTTCTATACCTTGTATTGTCTTTTTATAATTACCTTCTCCTCTTATTTTATCATGTGCTTTTTCAGTTCCATCAAGGCTTATTATTGCTTTATTTAATCCTACACCTTTTAATTGTTTTGCTACTTGCTCTGTAATTAATGTTCCATTTGTACCAATAGATGTATATATACCTAATTGACTAGCTAAATTAATAAATTCAAATATATCTTTATTTACTAATGGTTCTCCACCAGTAAATCTAATTTCCTGAATTCCTTGTTTTCCTAAACTTGAAATTACATTCAACCATTGTTTTTTATTTAGCTGATTTTCTATATTAACACCTGAATTATTTAGGCAATGTGTACATTTTAAATTACAAGCTCGTGTAACTTCTATATATGCTATATCTGCAAAACTAAAGTGATTGTTTTCTTCTCCTTTATTTTTTAGCTCTGTATATTTAATTTTGTATTTTTGCTTTATATTCTTAACAATAGAATCTTCTGGAAATATTCCATTTTTTAAAATATTATTAAGTTCGTTTGTAGTAATATATTCTCTTTTTCCATTTTGTAAATTCATTACTGTTGCTCCAAAATCTTCTTGCCTAATATTGATATTATAGTTCATTTTAATTCTCCCTATCAGTATTTATTTTTTATTAATTGTAATTTAAAAAACTATTACCTATATATTATCGCATATTTTCAACATTTTGTCATTATAAAAATAAAAAAATTTGCAATTTTTTCCATTTATTTATGTTTAGATATAAAATATTATCAATATTTTTAAGTTTTATATAAAAAAGCATAATGAAAAATTTTTTCATTACACTTTTTATAGATAATTACAATTTATTTTTAATTATACAGTAAATATAAATTTATTTTTCTGTTACTTATTTTAATCTTTATCAAAATTCGTGATTTGCCATTTCCGAGCAATCCTTACAACCTCTAGTAAAATTGATATGTGTTTTTTTCTGACAGCTGAGGACTGGGCCACAACTTATGGCGTATCTTTGTCAGGTAAATATGTGGCTTGAGAGATATCAGCCAAAGCTTGAAATTTAGGTAAAATAGAGGTTCTTTATAGAGCCTCTATCCCTATATTTTTATGTGTTATTTTTTGACATCCAAGCGGTTGGCATTTTTTAGGTAACATATTTTACCAGCCATATATAGAAAATGGTTCATTGTTTAAGTAACTTTCTATTCCTTTTTTTACATATGGAATTACATTATTTGGCAAATCATTTAAGTTATAAAATTTTAATTCATCGCACTTATCTTTCTCCATAATTGTAATTTCTCCATCATATTTTTTGCAAATTAAGAAATAATCTATACTTTCTCTATCAGATGTTCTTCTATGCATAACATGAACAATTTTTAAATCTTCTTGTAGTATTTTTATTCCAGCTTCCTCTAATGCTTCTCTTTGCATTGCTTTTAGTACACTTTCATTGCCATCTATATGACCTGCTACAATACTATAATTACCATCTTCATATCCTGTATTATATCTTCTTTGTAATAATATTTTTTCATCTTCTATTAATATTAAATGTACTGCTGTTACTAATTTAAATCTTTCCATTTCTTCCCCCTTGATATTTTTATTTATTTCTTTTTAGGTAACTTATTACTATTTACCATTTTCTTATTTTCTGATTTCACTCTTCTTTCTAATTTTTTCAAATCCTCTGCTGGTTTCAAACTTTCTGGCTTTATTCCTCTTTTATTTAACATTTTCCTTACACTCAAATTATTATCTATATGTTCATCTGTTATGCTTTCTTCTCCATACATATCTTTTTCAGTTACATTATAATTTGTCATTTCAGTTGCTAAATTTTTTGCTGCTATTGTAAGTGTTGGTAAGAAATCTGCAAGTGGTCTATTTTCTTTTACCCCATATTTTGCTTTCATTTGCATAGTATTTAATCCTCCAAATAAAGCTGAATCTCCTTTTGAACGAATTCTTGCAAATCCTAAATCATCGACTCCTCTTTCATAGATGTTTTTTGATAATTGTTTTTCTGATTCTTTTAGTTTCTCTCTTGCTTCTAATCGATTCATTAATTTTATTCTATCTTCTATTATTTCCTGTTTCCTTGTCTGAACTGCAAAATAAGTTTGTGCAAATGCTATTTCTTCTTTTTTAGAATCACCATTTTGAGCAATTAAATAACAAGCATATCTTGTTAACATATAGTCTTCTACTTGCCTTTTAGCTCCTTTGGCTAAACTTATCATTTTCGTAACCTCATGAAAATGATTTTCTTTTGGTATTTCGGCATTTACACATGATTGAATTGCCTTTTTTATTACTTCTATAAAATTTTCCCATCTTTTATAACCAAGTTGAGTCTGTAAATCTCTAGCATACCAAAATTCTACATTTTCTTTTTCTTCTGTATTAATAATAGAATCAAATTTTTCTTTTAACTCTATTAGTTTTGCTTTTTCAAATTCCATGAACATCACTCCCATTTAAAATACTCATAATAGCATATTTAAGATTATTTTTTAGTTCGTTTATTGGTATATTTATTTTACTAATTTATATGATACTATTGTGATATTATTTTAAAACATTTGTTTTGTAATGTCAAGTAATTATTTTTAATCTTTCATATTATTTAATTTATTTATTAATATTGTTTCCATCACTTTTTGAAAACTTGGCCCATTTTTATCAAATGTGCAAATTACTTTATAATTATCTTTTTCTTCTTTTTTATTATATTTTGTTTCTTTATTCATATTCATTTTTCTTTCTTTTGTTTCTTGGTAATTATATTTATTAAATTTTACTGTTTTTTCGTTACTTTTTTAGTTTTATTACAAAAATGCAGAATTAGAATTTTCTACTTTTTCTTAGAATAGTATAGGTTTGCTGTTCGTGTTTTTTTCTGACACCCGATGACTGGACCACAATTAATGGCTTACCTTTGCCAAGTAAATATGTGGCTTGAAAAGTATCAGCCTAAAATTGAATTGTAATATATGTACTTGTGGTCACAAATTGTGACCACATTTTTGCTGTTTGTAAGCTTCTAGTTATGCTTGGGATAATTACTTATTAAAATTTTTCACTTTATATAATTACCTATACAATGAAAGTTTTCTAGTAATTGGATTTATGGTATCTATTTCTCCAAATGCCAATAATCCAAAATAATTATGTTCTTCTTCTCCTAATTCTTTAGTTTTCACTAATTGTTCAGCATAGGTATCGCCTGTCATTGTTTCTATAAAATCTGTAAATAAAATATTTTCTTCTATAAATTGTTTTCTTGCTTTTTTTATTTCACCATTTCTTCCCCTTAATACTATTAAAGATAACCCTGATATACTTTTATGTAATTCATTGTCTTTGTCTTGAAAGTCTATAAAAGACATTTTTTCTCTTGTTTCTTCGTCTGCTATATTAACAAGACCTAATGCCATATGAGCTATTGCATTTAATGCCTTACCTATTTCTATTTTTTCATTAATCACTGCTACAAATTTGTATTTATCATTTTGTACCATATTTACTCTTCCTTTCTATTTTTGGTATTTTACAATATTAATTTGTATATTTATATATCTTTCTGCATAAAAACTAATAATTCTTGAATTCTTCTCAATTTATCTTCATCATTTGTAGAAAATGAATTTTTTAAAGTTTCTATATCAAACATTGGTATTTCTATAAAACCCATTTTTTCATATAATTTTCTTGCAGAAACACTATTTTTCCATGTATCTAATACTAACCTTTTATATCCTGATTTTTTTGCAAATTCGATTACTTTATTGATTAATATCTTTGCCATTCCCTTACCTCTATACTTTTCATCTGTATAAACCCTTGCTATCTCTGCTGTAGTTTTATCAACTGGTTTCAGGCTTGCAGATGCAATAGCTTTATCATTATCATATATTAATAGAATTTTTTCAAGTTTTTCTAAACCTGCTAATGCAGTAAGTCCTAGTTCTGTACGCCATGGAATTATTTTATTTTGAAATTGATCCAATTTTATACATAAATTTTTAAAATCTAAATTATCATAATTAACTTCTTTTATTAAATACTCCATTTTTTTACTCCTTTGCTATTTAATATATTTTATATTTATTTCATTGCGTTTGCAATACTTTCAATAAAATTTACATCTTCCATTTTATTAATTGCAAAACATTTCTTGCCAACATCTTTTAATGATGCTCCACAATGATATAATTCCTTATTATCTATTACTATAAATCTATCATGAAATTTATTTGTATATGCAATTTTTAAAGTTGGATATTGTTTATTAAATTTAGTAATATCTAATTTGCTTATTTTACTATTTTGAGATGTTAATATAACAACTTCTACATCTTTATTTTTCTTTGATAACATTTTCAAAATACTATCATCTATATAATTATCTATCATTAAAATTTTATTTTTTGCATTTTTGATAATATCTATAATTAAGCTATATGCATCATATATTTGACCATCAAAAAATATTCTTTGTTTTATGTTTTCTTCAAGTTGCAATTGATCAAATATTATATCGAATTTCTTGTCTTGCTCAATGAATTTTTTGTCCATTTTATTTTCAATATCAATTACTTTTTCAAATAAATTTTTATTAGTATTTATAAATTTTCTCATTTCTATAAATGCTCGCATAATGTTTATGCTTACATCTACTGCAATACTGTTTTTTAATACACCTGATAACATTGCTATTCCTTGTTCTGTATATGCATAAGGCAAATATTTTTCACTTCTATATTTATTATTTTCTCCTTTTGATGTGGTTCCATTTTGGAACCACATTTTATCCATTTCAGACTTAGTAAGCTGAAAACAAAAATCTTCTGGAAATCTATCAATATTTCTTTTTACAGCTTTATTTACATTTTTAGTCTCATAATGATATAACATAGCAACATCACTATCTAACATTACTTGCTGTCCTCGAATTGTATAAATTAAATTTTTAATATTATCTATATCATATTTTATTACATCCAATTCTTTATTTACAGATATTATATTATTCTCTTCATTCATAATTTTCACATCCTTTTAGGTTGTGTTTATTATAAAACATTTGTTTCTTAAAGTCAACAGATTTTTAGATAAATTCGCCATATAATTTATCATATTTTTATCTTTATTTTAAAAATAGGTAATTACACTTTTAAAAAATGCTTATTTTTCAGTACTTTCCATGCGTACCGTTTACTGACATCCTACGACTGGCCCACAACTTATGGCTTATCTGTGCCAAGTGAATATGTGGCTTGAGAGCTATCAGCCTAAAATTGAATTGTAATATTTAACTTGAGGTCACAAATTGTGACCTCATTTCTGCTGTTTATAAGCTTCTAGTTATGCTTGGGATAATTACTTATTAAAATTTTCGATTTTATATAATTATCTATACAATGAAAGCTTTCTAGTAATTGGATTGATGACATCTATTTCTCCAAATGCTAATAATCCAAAATAGTTATGTTCTTCTTGTCCTAATTCTTTAGTTTTCACTAATTGTTCAGCATAGGTATCACCTGTCATTGTTTCTATAAAATCTGTAAATAAAATATTTTCTTCTATAAATTGTTTTCTTGCTTTTTTTATCTCTCCATTTCTTCCCTTCAACACTATCAAAGATAATCCAGATATGCTTTTATGTGTTTCATTATCTTTATCAGGGAAGTCTATAAAAGACATTTTTTTCTTGTTTCTTCCTCTGCTATATTAACAAGACCTAATGCCATATGGGCTATTGCATTTAGTGCCTTACCTATTTCTATTTTCTCATTAATCACTGCTACAAATTTGTATTTATCATTTTGTACCATATATTAAAACCTCCTCTTATTACTTTATTATATCTTATAACATATTTTTTAATATTTCAATCAAAATTGCTGACTTTCTCTACATAGTCTATATCTTCTATTTTAGAAATCGCAAAACATTTCTTTCCTAAATCTTTTAGCGATGCCCCACAATGATATAATTCTTTATTATCTATTACTATAAATCTATCATGAAATTTATTTGTTCTTGCTACTTTTAATGTTGGGTATTGTTTGTTAAATTTATTAATATCTAATTTACTTATATTACTATTTTGTGATGTTAATATAACAATTTCTACATTTTCATTTTTCTTTGCTAATATTTTCAAAATGCTATCATCTATGTAATTATCTATAATCAAAATTTTATTTTTAGCAGTTTTAATTATATCAATTATTAAACTATAACTATCATAAATTTGTCCATCAAAAAATATTTTTTGATTAAATTCTTTTTCTTTTTTACTTTGTAGTTCATCAAATACTATATCAAATTTTTCATCGTGTTCTAATAATTTATTCTTCATAGTATTTATTTCTTGAAATACTTGTCCATTGTGAAATAAAAAATTTCTCATTTCAATAAATGCTTTCATAATTTGAATACTGACATTAACTGCTGTCTCACTTTTTAATAATGACGAAAGCATTGCTATTCCCTGCTCTGTAAATACATATGGCATATATTTTCTATGTTGTCCTCTTCCATTATTTTTTAAGGTGACAAATTGACACCTTAAAAGTTGAAATTCATTTTCGGTTAACTGGAAACAGAATTCTTCTGGAAATCTTTCAATATTTCTTTTTACCACACGATTTACATACTTGGTTTCACAGTTATATAGTTTTGCTACATCACTGTCTAACATTACCTGTTGTCCTCGAATTGTGTAAATTAAATTTTTTATATTATCTATATCATATTTTATTACATTTAATTCTTCATTTATTGGTACACTGGGCCTCAACTTATGGCATACCTTTGCCAAGTTAATATGTGGCTTGAAAGGTATCAGCCTAAAATTGAGTTGTAATTACAATATTACAAAAAACTTGAAGTCACAATTTGTGATTTCAAGTTTTTTACTTATTGTTATACTTTTCTATTTTGTAACATTTCTATTATCTCTATTAATGAATTTAATTTTGCATATAGTATATTTTTCACTTCTTCTGTTGGCTGTTCCAAGTCTGGTATCATAATAGGCTTTAATCCAGCTCGATAAACAGATAATATACCACTATTGCTGTCTTCTATACCAATACACTGTTCTTTTTGAATATTTAATAATTCAACAGCCTTTAAATAAATTTCTGGATTCGGTTTTCCATTCTTTATCATATCTCCTGCAACAATAACATCAAAAAAATTTAATATTTTAATTTTTTCTAAATATCTTATAATGGTTTCTTTTTCTGAAGAACTAGCTACTGCTATTTTATAATTATTAGTTTTTAGAAAATCAAGTATTTCCATTAGTCCTTTCTTCATATTTATTCCGTTAATATTTAAATATCTTTCAACAAATTCATTTCTACTATTATATAGCTTTTCAAAATTGATATTTTTAAATTTTTTCTTTATAAATTCTTTGCAATATTCTTTATTGGTTCCTCGCATTTTAGATAATATGTCATCATCTATTATTATATTTTGGCAATCTCCTGCATACTTCCAACCATTTTCTTTTATCTTTTCTGTATCTATCATCGTTCCATCCATATCAAATATTACAGCACTAATTCTTTGATTATTTTTAGGTAACTTATTACTATTTATCATTTTCTTATTTTACTCTTCTTTCTGATTTTTTCAAATCCTCTGCTGATTTATGGCATCTATTTCTCCAAATGCTAATAATCCAAAATAGTTATGTCTTTCCTAAATCTTTTAGCGATGCTCCACAATTATATAATTCTTTATTATCTATTACTATAAATCTATCATGAAATTTATTTGTTTTTGCTACTTTTAATGTTGAGTATTGTTTGTTAAATTTATTAATATCTAATTTACTTATTATATATTTAAATTATTATTTATATTTTCACTTGTTATGATATATTAATACCAATAAGCTAATTTCAAAAATGAATTGATTAATTTTGTTTGTTCTTCTAACTCTTCTCGTTTCGCCATATTATACTTTTTTCCTGTCATATTTCTTGAACTCAAAGTCCATAAAAATGCTTTTAGTTTTGGAAATCTATCAACATTCTCGTTCATAAAGTATATCAAATCACATAGTCTTTTAAATAACTCACTTTGTTTTTTTTCTTCTTCCACATACTTATCAATATTTGCTATTAATTCTAGTGTCTTGGCGATTTCTAACCTTTTATTATTTTCATCAAAGGAATTTACAAAATTTTGATAGCTTTCACAAAAAATCCTATACATCATACTTCTCCCTAAATATTCTCAATTTTTTCTCAAACTCTGTCTTTTTACTTTTAAATAAATCTTCTCTATTTAAAATCTCCTCTATTATCTTGTTTAATACCTTTTTATTGCATTTGGGTATTATTTGATTTAAGTCTTCTATATCTTTTTCTGCAAGCCTTATGATTTTACTTATTGCAATATCTTCTTTTGAAAGAATATATACATTAATATATTTGAATTCTTTTAATTTTACTGCTCTTTCTTTATAAGTTGGAGATAATATTGTACTTTGATATTCTAACATATCATAATCTCTTAATAGCACAAATACTTTTCCATATTTTGCAGGATATCCTAAATCAACAAAATCTATATCTAGTGTTGCTCTTGTTGTATATTCCCCTAATATACATGCTCCTCCACCAATAATGTAAATGTCAAATGGCTCTAGTTTAAATAATTTTGTTACTTCTTCCATTTCGTGAAGTACTTCTATTAAATTATCTTTAATCATAATTTTCCTCCCATAACCATTATAGATATTTTATACTTTTATTGCAATTTTATTATATCTACATTTAGACAAATATTTTTGTGCCAAACAATAAATTACATATGAAATCCAAACACCTATAATTCCTAACATTGTGTAAGATAAAACAGTTGCTATTATTATTTTTATTATAGAAGTAATAAAATTTCTTTTAGCTAGAAATTCAAATTCTCTTAAACCTCGAAGAATTCCATAATAATATGTGCCACTAATTTCTGCATATTGACCAATTAACAATAATGGTAAAACAGAATAAAAAATATTCATTAAATTATTTTCTTTTAAAGAAATATAAGCAATAATAATAGCAATAACACCAGTTAAAATTGGAACAATAAATGACAAAATATTTATAACTTTTCTTATAGCAATCTTAGCTGCTTGAATTCTATCTTTTATTTTACTACTACTTTCTATTCCAACAGTTATTGAAATTCCATCACTAAAACCTTGAATAAATGCTTGGGAAACATCTCTTATTTGTATAACAATTACATGAACAGCATACTCTAAAGGTCCTATTCTTGAAACTAGTATATTAAATACGAAAGTATCAATTCTAGATACAATTCTTTCTATACAATTCCATTTAAATAGATTAAATATTTGAATAGAAATCTCTTTTTTTATTTTATATTTAATTTCATTTTTTGTTTTTAACAATAAATATATACATAGAATTGTATCTATAATTACTGTAACATATGCAACACCTGCCACCCCATATCCTAATTTAACAACTAATAAGTCCAATATTAAATTTAATATAGCTGCTACAATTCTTAAAATCATTATGTTTTTTTGTTTTCCCATTGTTCTTTGATGTCCTGTTAATATTGTCGTTATGGAACTTTGAATAAATCCTATTAATCTTATAGAAATATAGGTAATACATATTTGGTCTACATTAAATAATTGTGGAAAGATAGGTTTTATTAGTATTACTATAATTATTGTTATAATTGAAATAAAAATACTTAGTATGATTGAATTACCAGTTTGTAAATTAATTCTTCCTTTATCATTTTCGCCTTTTGCTTTTGAAAGTAGTGCTATATTTGATATGTTTATTGATTGGATAGACATGTTCATTATATTTAATACTACACCCATTGCTCCTATTGCACCTAATTCACTAGTTCCTAATGTAGCAATGACAATAGTATCTATTAATGTCATTAAAATATTTATAAAATTTTCAAATGCTATTGGTAAAGATACTTTTAGTTGTTTTTTTACATCTATTACTTCATCCATTATTTGATTGCTCCATAATTAAATTTCAATTTTACAATATATATAATAAAAGTACAATATCTATATAAGAAATGTACTTTTATAAAAATTATCTCTCTTTTACCGCTACCATTAGTTCATTTGATTGAACTACTCTAATGTTGTGTTTATATTCATATTTATCTCCTGTAAAGAAAACTTTATATCCTTTATTTTCAAAAAAGTCTTTATTTATTATTAAAAAATTAGCGACATCCTCTTCTGATAAATTGTTTTTTATTCTTAATTCATAAAAAGTATATATAACACAATGTTCATCTTCTTCTAATTTTTTATCTATGTAATTCATTACAAATTCGCCTGTCATATCTTATTCCTCCATATTAATTACTATATTATTACTTATTATATATATTAAATATCTTATATATTTTTATAAATTATTATTCTCCTAATTCTTTATCTTCTGAGTTTTTAAATAGTAGTCTCTTTTTAGCTTCTAAATTTAGTCCTTGTATTCCTTGTGACAATTGATTTGAACTATAAGTTCCAATTTCTGGTCTTTCTATATTACTTTTATTTTGTTCTGTATTGCTTTTGGAGTCAGCATATTTTTTTGCATACTGCTCTTTAAATTCCCTACTTTTTTCCTTACCACTTTTTTCTTTTTTTGGTTTATCGTCATCCACTTTCTTTTGTTCTAATCTTTGGTGTTCTAAATCAGAACCATTTGCTGGTGCAACCCTTTTGGTTGACCCTCTACTATTTTTTTGTTTTTTACTCGCAACTTCATTAATAATCTCACTTGTTTGATCTATCATAATTATTTATCTCCTTTGTTAAATCTAAATATATTATAGCATAAACATATGTAAAAAAAAAGAAAATAAGGAAAATTTAACAAATTTTCCTTATTTTAATTTTTCCTTAATTTTCACTAAAGTATTTAATGCATCAATTGGTGTTAACTCATTTAAATTAATTTTATCAACTTCGTGAGCAATTTCTGCTAATTTATAATTATACATATCAAATTGTCCTTCAACCTGTTTCTTGTTTTTTTCTTCTTGTTTTTTACCTGTTAAAATATTTTTTCTTTCTAAAGAACGCAAAATTTCATCAGCTTTTCCGTGTTACTTCTTTTGGTACACCTGCTAGTCTTGCTACATGAATACCATAACTTTCGTCTGTTCCTCCTCTTACAATTTTTCTAAGAAATATTATATCTTCTCCTTTTTCTTTAACAGCAATATTATAATTTTTAATTCCTTCTAGTTTATCTTCTAGTTCTGTTAATTCGTGATAATGTGTAGCAAATAATGTTTTTGCTCCACACTTTTCTGTATTTGCAATATATTGTGCTACTGCCCAAGCAATTGATAATCCATCATATGTTGATGTTCCTCTTCCTATTTCATCAAGGATAACTAGACTGTTAGATGTTGCTTCTTTTAATATGTTTGCTACTTCCATCATTTCTACCATAAATGTACTTTGACCCATACTTAAATCGTCTGATGCTCCAACTCTTGTAAAGATTTTATCAACTATACCTATTTGTGCTGTTTCTGCTGGTACAAAACTTCCTACTTGTGCCATTAAAGTAATCAGTGCTACTTGCCTCATATATGTAGACTTTCCAGCCATATTAGGCCCTGTAATAATAGATAGTCTGTTTTCTTCTTTGTCTAAATATGTATCATTTTCAACAAAAATACCTGCTCCTAACATTTTTTCTATTACTGGATGTCTACCATTTTTTATGTCTACTATTCCCGAAACGTCTACTTTTGGCATACAGTAATTCATATCTTCTGCAACAGTCGCAAATGACGCTAAAACATCTAATGTAGATACAATTTCACTTGTTTTTTGTAATCGTACAATATTTTTTGATATTTCTTCTCTTACTTCTGTAAAAGCATTGTATTCTAATACAACTACCTTTTCTTCTGATCCTAAAATTTGATTTTCTAAATTTTTTAGTTCTTCTGTTATGTATCTTTCTGCATTTGTAAGAGTTTGTTTCCTTATATATCTTTCTGGAACTTGATTTAAATATGATTTTGTTACTTCTAAGAAATATCCAAATACTTTATTAAATCCTATCTTCAGATTTTTAATTCCTGTTTTTTCTTTTTCATCTGCTTCTAATTGAATTAACCAATTTTTTCCTTCTGTTTGTGCAGTTTTTAATTTATCAATTTCTTCATCATAACCTAATTTAATAATTCCACCTTCTTTAACAGTCATTGGTGGTTCATCTACAATAGCTATATCTATCAATTTATGAATATCTTGTAATTCATCTAAATTTTCATATAGTTCTTTTAATAATTCTGATTTTCCTTCTGACAAACTCCTTTTTACTTCTGGCAATTTATATAAAGAATTTTTTAATGTAACCATATCTCTGGCATTAGCATTTCCATAAGCCATTTTACCTGCTAAACGCTCTATATCATATACTTTTTTAAGACTTTCTATAATTTCTCCTCTTAGCATAATATTGTCTTTTAATTCTTTAACAGCATCTAGCCTTTTATTAATTTCTTTAACATCTATTAATGGATCATTTAGCCATCTTCTTAATAATCTTCCTCCCATTGAAGTAGAGGTTTTATCTAACACCCAAAGTAATGTACCTTTTTTTGACTTATCTCTCATTCTCTCAGTAATTTCAAGGTTTCTTCTAGCATTAATATCTAATGCCATATATCTTGAAAGTTTATACATAGTAATTTTATTAATATGATCCAAAGTTGTTTTTTGTGTTTGTTCTATATACTCTATTAATGCATTTATAGAACTAATTGATAGCTCTTTTTCTTCAATATTTTCTACTTTTTTTCCATCAGTATCAACAAGATTAAACCTAACATCTAAATTATTTACTTCATTTGTAAAAAATTTATCATTAAACTTTGTAATATAAACATTTTCAAATCTTTCTTTAATTTTATTAACCTCTTCTTCACAAGTTGAAAGCATTGAATTTACAACTAATTCTGATGGTGTATATCTTGCAATTTCATCTAACAACATTGGGAAATTATGATTATCTCTGATTTCTGCTGAATAAAACTCACCTGTTGAAATATCACACACACTAATTCCAAAATAAATTCCTGACTTAAAAATTGACATTATATAATTATTTTTTCTTTCTTCCAACATATTGCTATCCACAATAGTTCCAGGAGTTACTACTCTAATTACTCCTCTTTTTACAATCCCTTTAGTTTCTTTGGGATCTTCTAATTGCTCACAAATTGCAACTTTATATCCTTTTGCAATTAACCTTGCTACATATGTATCTGCTGCATGATGAGGTACACCACACATTGGTGCTCTTTCTGCTTGTCCACAATCTTTACCTGTTAAAGTTAATTCTAACTCTCTTGAAACAGTTACTGCATCATCAAAAAACATTTCATAAAAATCGCCTAAACGATAAAATAAAATGCAATCTTTGTATTCTTCTTTCGTTTCAATATATTTTTGCATCATTGGTGAATATTCTGACATATTTATCACTCCTCTTTTGAGACAGTTGGGACAGTCTTAAAATGTCTCATTTTTATTGTATTTTTTGTCGAACTCTGTCATTTATTTTTGATTGTCTTTCTATAATATATTTTATTTTTTGTTTGTATTCTTTTCTATCTTCTGTTCTTGGTAAAATATACATTCTGTCTAAATCTTCTTTACTTCTACCATATCTTTTTTCATATTCTTCATCTTTTCTTTTAAAACAAAAATTAAATTCTTCTACTGGAATTATATCTGTACTAGCAGTTGTTACAATATGTAATATTCTTTGAAATATTTTCTGTGTACTAACTTGCAAATTTGCTTCCCCTAAATTTTGTACTAAATATTTTGCTGAATTTTTTAGTTTTCCATCCTTTGTTAATACTTTTATTTCATTCAAAAAAGCTAATGTTCTATATATTTTTTCATTTCCTATACTATAAAAGTAACCTTTGCTTTTTTTCATTAATATATTTAATTCTTTTTCATTTATAAAATCTAATTCTTGGCATATCTCTTCTTTTTCTTGTAATAATTGTTCATTATCCTGAGATGCTATTCTTGGATATCTTTTTATTAGATTTATTATATCATCATCCGATATATAAGCTTTGTCTTTCTTTAATATTCCAGTATTTCTTCTTTTAAAAAAAGTACTAATCTGTGATACATTTTTAATAAATGTATCTACATTCATAGAGTCAAAATCTTCTTTTAAAAATAATTTTCCTAACTGACTAGCAAATTTTATTGGAAAATTATTTGATAAAATTTCTATACTAGCATCATATTGTTTATTTTCTCCTAAATTAATAGCTTTTGTTATATTTTTACTCATTTTGAAAACTCCTTTCTTGAGACAGTTGGGACGGTCTTAAAATGTCTCTTTTAATTTTGAATATTCCCTCATAATTTCTCCTTTCAGATACCACATATGTTCTGAAACAATTTGAATATTTTGTATAGTTCCAATTAATTTTTGCTCCCCTTCAAAAACAACTACTTTATTGCTATCAGTTCTTCCTGTGAGCATTTTTTGATTGTTTTTGCTTGTTCCTTCTACTAATATTTTCTGATTTGTTCTTACATATTTTTGATTATTTTGAGCGATTTGACTTTCTACTAGTTCTTTTAATTTATCAAATCTTTTATGTTTTATCTCTTCTGGAATTTGATTTTGCATTCTGTCTCCTGGGGTTCCTACTCTTCTTGAATATATGAACATATACACTTGCTCAAAATTTACTTTTCTTACTACATCTAATGTATCTTCAAATTCTTCTTCTGTTTCTCCTGGGAATCCTACGATTATGTCTGTTGATAATGTTAAATTTGGAATTGTTTTTTTCATTTTTTCTACCAACTCTAAATATTGTTCTTTTGTATACTTTCTGTTCATTTCTTTTAATATTTTTGTGTTTCCTGATTGTAATGGTAAATGTACCAATTTACATACTTTTTCACATTTCGCAATTGCATCTATTACATCATCTGTAAAATCTTTTGGATGTGGTGAAATAAATCTTATTCTTTCTATTCCATCTATTTCATTTATTGTTTTTAATAATGTTGCAAATGAATTAATTCCTCTATATTCCTCAAATTGAATGTTTTTTTCTCTTTCAACTCGTAAATATGAATTTACATTTTGCCCAAGTAATGTAATTTCTTTGTATCCTTTTTTTGCTAAATCTTCTACTTCATCTATAATGTCCTTTGGTGCTCGGCTTCTTTCTATTCCTCTTACATATGGAACTATGCAATAACTACAGAAGTTGTTGCAACCATTCATTATTGTAACAGAGGCTTTAAATTTACTTTCTCTTTTTATTGGTAATCCTTCATAAATTTCTCCATCAATGTCTATTATGTCTTCTTGTTTTCTTTTTTCTACTAAGACTTTATATAAATCTTCTGGAAATTTGTGTAGTGTATGAGTTCCAAATAGAATATCTACAAATGGATAGCTTTGTTTTATTTTGTCTGTAATGTGTTTTTCTTGCATCATGCAACCACCAATTGCTATGATAATTCCTTTCTCTTCTTTTAATTTTTTTAGTTCTCCTAATTTTCCGAATAGCCTTTCTTCTGCATTTTCTCTAACACAACATGTGTTAAACAATACTATATCTGCTTTTGTTTGGTTTTCACTTTTTGTGTACCCCATTTGTTCTAACATACCACATAATTTCTCTGAGTCGTTTTCGTTTAATTGACATCCCATTGTTAAAATGTGATAGTATAGCGGTTTTTCTTTATTTATTTCTTTTACTTTGTTTATGTATTGTTTTTGTTCTTTTATTTCTTTTGATGTGTCCAATTTTATTCCTCCATTTTCTTAGATATTGTAATATATTTTGTCGCTTTTTGCAAGATAAATCTGACAATCATTTAAAATGAAAATAAGAGAACATCCAAGAATAGGAAATTCTCTTATTTAAATAAGTTATATTAATTCTATTTTATTGAATATCTCTATATTGTTTATTCTTTATGTAAAGCGTAATTGCAATAATTACAATTATAAAAAATACTACAGAAAACATAGTGTTTTTTCCTGTTTTTGGTAATGTTGCTTTTTCTGTATTTTTGTTGTTATTATTTGAATTTGCAGAATTATTAATCTTATTGTTGTTTGAATTTGTAGATGTATTAACCGCATTATCATTTGAAGTTGTAACTATATTAGTGCTATTATTTAATGTACTATTTGAACTTATATTTGAGCCTTCTTCTGCTTTATTTCTTGCAACTTCTTTATTCACAGTAACTCTAACAGCCCCATATTCTGTCAACTTATATAATTCTGAATCAAAAACAAATGATTCATTAGAATTAAATTCTGGATTTATTTCTATTTTAAAGCCATCAAAGTTTTTATCTCCCAATTCAAAACTACTATAAGTAGAGCTAAAATATTTCGATACATTACTTGAGTCAAAAATTATATTTAACACAGATATTATGGAATTATAACTATTTTCTGTTAATTTGTTTTTTTCTCTTATAGTAAAAGTTACATTATTTTTATCATCATAATTTGATTTTTTTACTAATACAAGATCCGTTTTGTTGTCTTTGTTAAAAGTCAATGTTCCTTCTCCTTGAAGAGAACTTTTCCACTCTTCTAATTCATTCACTTCAATATAAGATGATGCAAATGATATTGATGCAAAAAGACTTATAGTACAAATATATACTAGTATAGCTATTAGATATTTTTTCATTTGTTTTCCCCCCAATTTATTTCAATATATAAATATATATTATCATTATTCGATTTATTTGTAAATATTTATTATGTTACATTTTTGTTACATAAAGATTTATAAATCTATGTTATATGTATTGTTTCTTAACTTAAATATTTAAGCTTTAAAGTAGAAATTTTCTAGAATTCAAAAAAATAAAGCTTGATTTTATCAAACTCCATTTCATTTTTATAATTAACATTACTTGCTTATGCAAGACCATATTTTTTCTTAAATTTATCTGCTCTACCACCAACTGTTTCTTGTCTTAAGTTTCCTGTCCAATATGGATGGCATTTAGAACAAACATCTACTTTTAAATCTTTTTTTGTTGAACCAACTTCTATAACATTACCACATGCACATGTTATTGTTGTTTGGTTATATTCTGGATGTAAATCTTTTTTCATTTAAGTTCACCTCTTTCTTGTTATTAAAAATAATTTGACTGTTTTTTATCATAACATATTTTTTATTTTTTTTCAAGTATATTTATATTCTTTTTCTATTTTTCTTGTTTTTGCATATATTGTGCTGAATATAGCATTTCTTTATTTAATGATATTTTGTTTACTAATTTTCCCATTACATTAAATACACAAGCTATTATTAAAATTAGCATTCCTATTCTCTTCCAATGTTTTGTAAACATATCTTTTCTCCTTATTTTAATCAATACATATTCATTATACTTTTTATTTTTAAAATTGTCAATAATTTTACTACTTTTTGGTTATACTACTATGATTAATTTATGATAATGTCTTAAGTAATAACTTTAGAAAATGTCCCAACTT
>CANPDB010000003.1 GCA_947572725.1 uncultured Clostridium sp.
AGTTTATGGAAATTATTCCCATATTTCTTTTTTTCATAGATTACTTTACACTATCCCTTTGTGCACAAAGAGCAATATAACATATAAAAAAGAAAATATTTGTCGAAAAGTGACAGATAATAAAAAAAATTAATTAAATTTATGATATTTTTTATTATTTTGCTTTAAAATATCATAAAGGTAGTGTATATCTGATTGACAAAGAAATGCAAATAGTGTAGTATATAAATAATATTTTATGTGCTTATAGCTCAGCAGGATAGAGCAGTCGCCTCCTAAGCGACCGATGGGGGTTCGAGTCCCTCTAGGCACACCAAAACTCTCTGAATAATGAAATTCAAGAGGGTTATTTATGCATTAGGAAAGCCAAAGAATAAAATAAAAATTATGCTAACAATAAGGCTTTCCGATTTGTTCTTTTAGTAAAAAATTTTTTATAAATAGTAGTAATAATTAGAAAAATAAATCAAACTAGTACTAAGAATACAAAAAAACACAAAAAACGACATTTTTTACTATTTTCTCTTTACTTTTTTAGAATAATTTGTATATAATAGGTAGTATAAAAAATGAGAAAAGATAGAACCGATTTGGCGACCGACTATCTTTTCTCTCTATGAGCATACACAAAAAGTACGCTTATTAATATTATACACACACTTATTAGTTAAGTCAAGACAATTTCTTACATTTAATGAATATAATATATTGTTTTGAAAGTATTAAATTGGTTCTAATTTATAAGACATGGAATATAATTAAATAAACAATTACAAAGGAGGAAATATGAAACAGCTACTTATCAATATTTTTTTAGGAATGTTGCCAGAAGTTTTATTTTTTACTATGTTTTTAATATGTTCTAAAAAAATTAAAGAAAAAAAGATAACATTATTCATATTAATTGTTTTAAATTATATAGGGACAGGAGTCTTAAACACATATAGCATATATAGTTATGTATTATTTATAATATTACAGTATACAATTTTAAAATTGTTATACAAAGAAAAAACTGAATGGATAGATGTATTTTTAGTTACTATATCGCATATATATTTATTTATAATTGCAATAAGTTGTTACAAAGTCTTTAGTGATTATAAAATAGCGCTTTTAGTAAATAGATTACTATTGTTAGTGCCATTTATATTTAGAAATAAATTGAATTATTTATATGAAGAATATAGAAAATTGTGGAATAGAAATAGTAATAACAAAATAAAAAGTATAACCTTAAGAAATATTAGTTTAATATTTTTAAATATATTCATATTTGCGTCAGACCTAGTCTGTATATATATTTCAAATATATAAGGAGGTGAAATATATGCCAGTACATTCTTTTTGGTTTTTCTGCGATACTGAAGAAGGAGAATAAAACAAATGAAAAAAATAAAAATATATTTACCAAGTGTAATTTTTAATTTGATAGAATTTTTTCTAATTTTCTTGTTAGGAATATTATCAAAAGTTTCAATAGAAGAAATAACATTTTTATGCATTTTATTTGCAACTGTAAGAACTAGTTGCGAAAATCCAATGCATTATAAATCACCAATTTTATGTTTGATATGGAGCTCAATTGTATTTGAATCATTCTTTTTATTAACAAAAGTAAATATGCCAATTGCAATGATTCTTACAGCATTTGAAGCAATGATATTAACAAAACAAGGTGATATTCGTAATATTTTTATGTATAGAAATGATGAAAATTCAAAATACAGAGAAATGAAAAAGTACATAAAAGATAAAAAAGATAGTGTAGAAATAAATCATTTTGAAGGTATATTAAAAAAATTAGATAAAAAATATAAAGAAAGATATAAGTCTAGTTTTTATTTGGTATATCAATTATATTTTAAAGAAGAAAAAAGCTTTAATGAAATTATAAAAGAGACTTCTTTGTATGATAATCATGCAATAACAAGAATTTTAGATATTATTTTTATCAGTTTTAGCACATATATGACAATGTATGAAAATTCAGATGAACTACAATATAATGAAGAACTAACTTCAAATTAGGTTAGTTCTTTTTGTATAATATAATTTCTATTTATAATGTGAGTGAACTGAAATATAGGGATATTATATATTAAAAAAAATTATTTGTGTACACTGACATTTTGAATGTCGAATATTGTAAAATGGAGTCGATAAAAAATAAATATTAAATTAAACAAAAGAAGGAGTATAATATGAAAAAGATGGAATATGATGAAGTAAAAAAAGAATTAAATTGGAAGCAAAGAATTATTATTAGATTGTTTCATAGGACTTTTTATAAAGTTTTTCATATTAGTAGAACAATGACATTGAATTATATTTTACAAATATTTTTCTAATATAGCTTAAAATGATTGTCAGAATAATTTGCAAATACTTACTTGATATGATAAAATATGAATGTGCTGAAAATACTATAATTTAAATAGTTATAAACGAAAATAGTATAATTAAGTACGTTACAAAAATACAAATAAAAGGGAAATTTTAATGGAAGAAAAATTTATGAAAATGGCACTAAAAGAAGCAAGAAAAGCATATGATAAGTTGGAAATTCCTGTAGGTGCTGTTATTGTAAAAGATGGAAAAGTTATTGCAAAAGCTCATAATTTAAAAGAAACAAAATATGATACAACAAAGCATGCAGAAATTCTAGCAATACAGAAAGCAAGCAAAAAGCTAGAAAGTTGGAGATTATTAGATTGTGAAATGTATGTAACATTAGAGCCTTGTTTTATGTGTGCAGGAGCAATAATTAATGCAAGGATAAAAAAACTTTATATAGGGACACTTGATAATAAAACAGGAGCAGCAGGTTCAGTATTAAATTTATTTGAAGATTACCCATTTAATCATAAAGTAGAAATAGAAAAACAAATAATGCAAGCAGATTGTGAAAAAATATTAAAAGATTTCTTTAAAATGTTGAGAGAACTTAAAAGAAATAATTAATTATAATAATACGGAGGAAAAAATGAAAGAACTTTTCAGAAAATTAATGAATAAAAAACATTTTCATATATCAGTAATAATAATTATTATTGCAATAATATTAGTTGTTTTAGGAGCTATTACTCTAAGATATCATGTAGAAGGTGAAACTAATATGCCATTTAATTTATCTAAAATTACAATTATAAGCTCATCAGAGGGAATAGATAAAGAAGCGGGAGAAAATAGATGGGCATTTAATGTTAATCAAAATAATGACATATTTTTATATATAGAAAAAAATAAAAATTATGAAAAAGATGAAGCAATAAAATCAGTAACTATTCAAAATGTTCAAATTAATAAAACAAGCGAAAAAGGAGAGATTGCATTATATCATCCAGATAGATTGTTAGAAAGCGCAATATTTAGTAATAAAGATGAAAATAAAGTAGATAGTATTGAATATACAGGAGACATGGATTCAGATATGAAACAAATGAAAATATCAAATCAGGGTGGAATTGTGGCTTTTAGATATGCAAATAATAACATAGCAGAATATATTTCAAATGATGAAGAAATTAATCATAGTAATTTGCTTAAAAAATTAGAATTTAAACAAGAAGATTTACAAGCAAAATTGACTTTTGATATTATAATAATGGTTGAATCAAGAAAAGAGTATCAAGCTACTATTTCCCTAGATGTTCCAATAGAGAATGTTATAGAAAATGGAACAACTTCTATAGAGATAACAGATTTAGATAATATTGTTTTTAAAAGAATTTAAATAAGATTTTTGTATATTACTTGATAAAATTAATAATTAATTATATAATACAAATGGTATGTACTTAATCTTTGTATGGAGAGTATCCAATAAAGACCTATGAATCTTGTCAGGTCCGGAAGGAAGCAGCAATAAATAGTCATCTTTATGTGGAAACTTTCCATAGAGAGATTGAGTGCAGCCATTTTTTAAGTATAAAGGATGTGAAAAAATATGGGGTACACAGCTCTTTATAGAAAATTTAGACCTCTAACTTTTAGTGAAATAGTAGGACAAGAACATATTACGCAAACATTAAAAAATCAAATTATAGCAAATAGAGTAGGACACGCATATTTATTTAATGGTAGCAGAGGAACAGGAAAAACAAGTGCTGCCAAAGTTTTAGCAAGAGCTATCAATTGCCTAAATCCGAAGGATGGAGAGCCTTGCAATGAATGCGAAATCTGTAAAGGAGCAATAAATGGATCTATTACAGATATTGTTGAAATGGATGCTGCATCTAACAATAGCGTAGAAGATATTAGAAGTATTAGAGAAGAAGTTAATTTTTTACCAACAAAAGCAAAATATAGAGTATATATTATAGATGAAGTTCATATGTTATCAACAGGAGCATTTAATGCCTTGTTAAAGACATTAGAAGAGCCACCAGAACATGTTAAATTTATCTTAGCAACAACAGAACCACAAAAATTGCCAGCAACAATTCTTTCAAGATGCCAAAGATTTGATTTTAAAAGAATATCAAATGAAAACATAAAAAAAAGGTTAGAAATTGTTTGTGAAGAAAGCAAAATAGAAGTAACAGAAGAAGCTTTAAATATAATAGCTGTGCTTTCTGAGGGTGCAATGAGAGATGCATTATCAATTTTAGAAAGATGTATACAAGATGGAGAAAATAAAATTGATGAAGATAAAATAAAGGATTTAGTAGGAATTCCTAAAATAACATTTATTCACAATATAACAGAAGCAATCATAGATTATAATGTGGATAAAGCATTAGAAAGCATAGATACTGTTTTAGAACAAGGAAAAGATATTACAAATGTACTTTGGGAAATAATAAAATACAATAAAGATATTTTAGTATATAAAGCATCAGGAAAAGTAGATTTATATAATAAGGAAGAAGTAGAAAATATACAAAAAATTGCAAACAAAGTATCAAAAGAAAAATTAATTGATTTAGTATATCAGTTATCTGAACTAGAAAACAATATAAAATGGTCTACTCAAAAAACAATTATGTTTCAAGCAGGAATTATAAAACTATGTAATAAAAATGCAGAAACTAACAGTAATATAGAAGAACGAGTAGAAAAAATAGAAAAATATTTAAAGTCTGGAAAAGGAATTAGCGCAGGAATAAACTCAATCCCAGCAAATAATAATCAGATAAATAACCAAAATATACAACCAAGAGCCAATAGTGTAGTACCTAAATCAACAGTTAATAATACTACAACGAGTAAGTCAAAAACAATAAATACTACTAAAAAATATTCAAATAAATCTGAGGAGTATTGGCCAGAAATCGTAAATGACCTAAAGCAAAATGGAAAAATAGTTTTGTATACTAATTTAATGAATACAAAAGCAGTTGAAATGAATGATATGACAGTCGGAATACAATTTCCAAATGGTATGACATCTTTTGGAAAGACAGTGTTAGAGAAACCAGAAAATGTTAGGGAAATAACTAATTTAGTGTCTATAGCTTGTGGAAAAGAAATGCAAATAAAATATATAGATAATTCACAAGTAGAGACGATAGTAGATAAAGGAGAAGACTTGAAGAATTTAGCAAATGAGTCAGATATACCTTTTAATATAATTGATTAGAAAATACTAGAAGAGATAAAAATGTCTAAAGATAAAGCATTAAAAAATACATACTATTTAATCATAAGAATATGTAAAGACGAAGCATTAAAATAAAGAAATGTTATTTAATTAATAAAAATTAAAATATTAAGATAAATGGAGATATCGAGAGATAATTATTCATTTATAGAGATAGGAGGAAATAAAATGAGTAAAAGAGGTGGATTCCCAGGAGGAATGGGAGGATTCGGAGGAATGAATATTAATAACTTAATGAAAGAAGCTAAAAAAATGCAAGCAGACATGGAAAAGTCTCAAGCAGAATTAGCAGAAAAAGAATTTGAAGCATCAGCAGGTGGAGGAGCAATTAATGTAAAAGTTTCAGGAGAAAAAGTAATAAAAGAAATAAAAATAAAACCAGATGTTGTTGATCCAGAAGATGTTGAAATGTTAGAAGATTTAATTTTAACATGTGTTAATGAAGCATTAAGAAAAGTAGACTCAGCACAAGCAGATCAACTTGGAAAATTTAATATACCAGGATTAGGATTTTAGAAATTTAATTGCGGTTTGATTTAGATTATTTTAAATAGTATAAATTTCAATATTGTAAGGCAATTAAAATGGAGGAAGTTTAAATGTCACTATATTCACCATCAATAGAAAAATTAATAGAAAGTTTTGAGCGTTTACCAAGTATAGGACATAAAACAGCAGCTAGACTTGCTTTTTATATGTTAAACTGTACAGAAGAAGAAACAAATGAGTTTGTTTCTTCTATAATAAATGCTAAAAAAAGTCTAAAATATTGTAGTAAATGTTATAACATATCAGATACAGATCCTTGTTTTATTTGTAGTAATCCCAAAAGGGATGAAACTCAGATTTGCGTAGTAGAAGATGTAAGAGATATTATTGCCATGGAAAGAACACATGAATTTAAAGGGGTTTATCATGTTTTACATGGTTCTATATCACCAATGAATGGAATTGGACCAGATGATATAAAAATTAAAGAATTATTATCAAGATTAATGGATGGACAAGTTAAAGAAGTTATTTTAGCAACAAATCCTAGAGTAGAAGGAGAAGCAACAGCTATGTATTTATCAAAATTAATTAAACCTCTTGGAGTTAAAGTAACTAGAATTGCTCATGGTATTCCAGTTGGTGGAGATTTAGAATATACAGATGAAATAACCTTAACAAAGGCATTAGAAGGCAGAAGAGAAGTCTAATTTTTTTCTTGAATTGCTTTTTTAGTAGCAATAATTCCTAGATTATCTCCAAGGCTATTAAAAAAATTAGATAAAATAGATAGTTCATCTGCATCTAGATTTTCTCCTAATAAAATAGCAAGAGAACTAGATAATCCAATTAAGTCACAACTAGATAAATTGTTAAAAGACATAAAAACACCTCATTAAAATAGAAGATAACTAAATTTAGTAGTAAAAGATATTTTGTTATTGCAGATACTAAATTAAGTGCACTTTATATTATAATATGAAGTGTTTTTTATTTTGTTATAAGTTATAACTTATATTAAGTTATATAAATTTATATTTAAAATAAGTTTGAATTTTTGAACGCTATATTAATTTTTATCCTAAAAGTATTTTACAGATTTCATCAGTTGAAAAAGGTTTTGCAAGAATATTTGTATTTTTTTTCATATTTTTTAATTTTTCTTTATTAGATAATAAAAGGTCAAATACAATTTTACTTTCATTACTATTTCTTATCCAAACGGCAATTCCCTTACTTTCTAGAAATTCTGCATTTTCTTTTTCTTGACCAGGAATAGGGTTAATAATAACCATAGGCAAATGAGATGCAAGACTTTCTGAAGTTGTTAGTCCACCTGGTTTTGTAACAACTAAATTAGAAATACTCATTAATTCTGGAACTTTGTTTGTATATGATAGTATTTTTACAGCTTCAGATTTATTATATTTTTTTACTACATTTTCGAAATTTTCTTTCATTTCTGGATTTTTACCAGCAATGGCAATTACTTGCATATTTCCATCAAATTGTACTAAATTTTCAAAAATTTTTATTGTTTTTGTTTTTCCAAGACCATATTCTCCGCCACCAAAAAATAAGATTGTCTGTTTTTCGGGAGATAAATTAAATTCTTTTAATATGTTTTCTTTATTATGTTTTTCTGTAAAACGACTAGAAATTGGTATTCCAGTTGCATATACTTTTTCTTTAGGAATATTTTTGCTAATTAAATATTCTTTCATAGCTTCATGTGCAACAAAATAATAGTCTGTGAAATCATTCCCAACTAACCATTGATCATGTGGAGCAAAATCAGTCATAATTGTCGCAATTTTCGCAGATATTTTTCCCTTTCGTTTTAGATAACTACACATTTGGCTTCCAAAAGGATGAGTAGAAATAATTAAATCTGGATTTTTTTCTCTTAATAATTTAAGAAGTTTTATTGCCATAATTTTGTTTGACCTAGAAGAAAGATGTGCTAAAGGTCCTTTTTGTGAATCAGCATATATTCTTCCCCAAGCCCAAGGTGCTTTTTTTGCCATTTCATTGTAAGCCGAAGTTGTTACTTTTTCAATTGTTTTATTAATATATTTCATACAATCTATTAATTCAATATCTGAATTATGATAATTGTTTATTATACAATCATTTATTGATTTAGCAGCATTTAAATGTCCTCCTCCATAAGAGGCATAAAAAATTAGTATTTTCATAAATTCTCCTTTTTGCATTAATTTTATCATTATTATAATTTAGATTTAAAATTATCTACTCGCTCCCAGGAGTTTATATTTTAATATTTTTTCGTTATCCCCATTCTAAAAATACAAAACCAAGATTTTCTAAACAAGCTTGCTTGTAAGAAAATATAAATTTTGCATAATTAATTTCTACGTCAAGTGCATAAATGCACTTTCCTAGAACTTAAAAACCTAACAAAAGTTCATAGAACTTTTGAGGATTTTTGAACGGTCCCCACAATTTCACTTCAAAATATTAAAATATAGAACTCCTTCGCGCTATTTTAAATGTTTTGATTCTAAATTATAACTTACTATTACAAATTTTGTTAATTAAAATTTTAGTATAATGATTTTATCATATATAATAAAAAATTTCAAAAAATGGAATATTTTTTAAGAAACAATACAAAATAAGTATAGTATAAAAGAAAAAGGGTGATATTTTGAAAAGTATAATAAAAATAGCAATACTATTATTAACATTAATAGTGACAATAATTTCAATTATTTTATTAACAACCATTGTAGGAGAGCAAAATATAAGTTATGCTGCTGCATCAACAACTTCAGACATTCAACTTATGGCAAGAGCAATCAATGGAGAAGCGAGAGGAGAACCTTATGAAGGGCAAGTAGCAGTTGGAGCTGTAATTTTAAATAGGGTCAAAAACTCAAGTTTCCCTAACACCATAGCAGGTGTAATATATCAATCAGGAGCATTTACAGCAGTAGCAGATGGACAAATTAATCAACCTATTGCAGAAGGATCAACAGTATATAAAGCAGCACAAGACGCAAGAAATGGATGGGATCCGACAAATGGCTGTATTTATTATTTTAATCCACAAACTGCTACTAATAAGTGGATATGGTCTAGACCATTAGTAAAAACAATTGGAAAGCACAGATTTTGTAAATGAGACACTTGGGACGGTGCGAAAATGTCTCATAATTAAATTGAAAAATGTCGAAAGTAAAATAAAATTATAATTAAATATGTTATGACAAAAAACGACAAAAAGATGAGACATTTTTGGACCGTCCCAAGTGTCTCAAGAAAGGAAAGTTTTATGAATAAATTAGTAGATTGGAAAAATAGGTTAAAAAAAGGGCATATGTTAAGTGTAATTTGTGCACTTTTAATTATTGTAGCTATATTAGGTGTTATTTTATATAAAAAGCAAAGAGAATATAGACAAGCATCTGAAAATAGTTATAATATGGCATTTTATGAATTAGTAGATTATGTACAAAACGTGGAAACATATTTAGCGAAATCGTTAATTTCTACAACTCCTGAACATGGAGCAGAAACTTTAACAAATTTATGGAGAGAAGCTAATCTTGCACAAAGCTATTTAAGTATGTTACCAATAGAAAGTCAAGAACTAGCAAATACAGAGAAGTTTCTAAATCAGGTAAGTGATTATAGTTATTCATTATCAAGAAAGAATATTTATAATGAAAGTCTGTCAGATGAAGACTTAAAAAATTTAAAAGATTTATATGGATATAGTGTAGAATTAGAAAATACTTTAAATCAACTATCAGAAGATTTAAATACAGGAAGACTAGAATGGGGAGAATTAACTAAAAAAGGAAATATAGCATTTGCACAGCAAGTAGATAATATATCAAAAGAGAGTTTTAGTAATTTGGAAGAAAATTTCCACGAGTATTCAGGATTAATTTATGATGGAGCATTTTCAGAACATATTACAAGTAATGAGGCAAAAGGTTTAACAGGAGAAGACATAAGCGAAGAACAAGCAAAAGAAAAGGCAGAAAATTTAATAGGAAAAGAAAATATAAAAGAAATATCAAACTTAGGATATTCAGAAAACGCAACTATTCCAGTATATGATTTTTCAATAACAAATAATAATGATGAGTCAATAAATGTATCAATTTCGAAAAAAGGTGGACACATTGTATATATGAATTCAAACAGAGATGTAAATGCAGAAATGATATCACAAGAAAAAGCAAATGAGAAAGGTAAAGAGTATTTAACACAAAAGGGATTTCCTAATATGAAAGAGACATATTATTTAAAACAAGAGGGAATAGTAACAATTAATTATGCTTATACACAAAATAATGTAATTGTATATTCTGATTTAATAAAAGTAAAGGTTGCATTAGACAATGGGGAAGTCTTAGGGATAGAAACAACAGGTTATCTAAATAATCACCAAGAAAGAGATACTAAAAATGTGAAAATTACTAAAGAACAGGCAAAACGAAATTTAAATAAAGAATTAACTATAGAAAGTGAAGGAATGGCAATTATTCCAACAGAATGGAAAACAGAAATACTTTGTTACGAATTTAAAGGAAGAGTAGAAGAAAAAGAATTTTTAGTTTATATTAATGCGGAAAATGGAAGAGAAGAAGATATTTTAGTTATTACAAATACTCCAAATGGTACACTTACTATGTAAGTTGCCAAGAGGGACGGGTTTTTTTGGCAACTTTTGTTTATCAATTAGAATAAAATAAAAAATTCTAAAATCTGAAAAAAGTGCATTGAAAGTAATTAAATTAGAAATTATTAATTTGGTTTATGGAAATAGTTTATTTTTAATGAAAGGGTGCCATAAACCAAATTTAAAATTTCTATGAAAATTAGCTTGAACAAGCATTTTTGATAATTTTAGAATTATTTATTTTTATTATATATAAATAACGGATAAAGTTGCCCAAAAGACCCGTCCCTTTTGGCAACTTTTAGCATTTTAGTGTCTTTTATACATATCTCTTGATAATAATTCTTGAGATATTATTTTTCCATCTCGTTTTAAGATTTTATATGCTTCAGAATATATTGCTGTTCTACTTCTTCCTGTTTCATATGCACTAATTTGTACTTCGCAATCGTCTTCTTGTTTTAAACCAAATATTTGAAAATTAGCTACTCCATTTGCAACAGAACAAACTAGTTTAATTGGATATTGTCTATTGTTTTTAAATTGAAAATCTATTGCACCATATACAACTGTTGCGTCTCTGCTTGCGGGTGCGTATGATGGAACGAATTGATGGTTTGTTCTTTGGACTATTTCTAAATTTGCATATAAAACTGCATTGTATAATGTTGTTGTTACTTGGCATATTCCTCCACCTATACCATCTACAACTTTTCCTTCAACATATATAGGAGCTTCTCTATATCCTGCTGAGATTGTCCTTGCACCAACTACTTTATTATATGAAAAGGTTTCTCCTGACATTATTACAGTTCCATTAATTTTGTTTGCAGCTAATATTAAGTTTGTAGTTCTGTTTCTATTACTTACAGCGTAATTGGTAGAATATGTAGATAGCAAATCTGGAAATGCTTCTGTTCCTATCATATTTGTACTAACATTTGGGTATAATATCTTTAAAGGTATTGTATACTCTTCTTTTTTTTCAGATTCTATTATTGCTTTGGCTTCTTCTAATGAAATATTAAAATCTATACCATTTTCAGAAGGAAATACAGAAAATGGTTCTTTTGTATAATAAGCGTCAACAGGGTCTTTTTTTATTTCATTATATATTTTATCTATATCTATAGGATCTGGTTGTTGAGTTGTAACCGCTATTTCAATTGGAACATTATCATGGGAAAAATCGGAGATGGCAGTTTTTATTAATTCAGTTGTAGCGTTTATATCTACTACTTTACCTTCTTTTCCTGGAGTTATAATTAGATTAGAGTCTTCTATATAATAACTACTTTGAATAACTGCATCTGGCAATTGTGTTGAAATATCTTCTAAATTTTTTGATAATTGTTCTTTATTAATAATTAATCTTGGTTCAATATTAACTTTTCCAAACATAGCAGATAATATGTATAAATTATTTTGAAAAATATTTCCTTGTCTTCCTATATGATATGCTGAATCAGTAGCTGATTTTATATCAAATGAAGTATCAATTTGTGAAAGTGAAATAGATGTCTCAAAATCTCCATATTTTAATGTTATTTCTTCAGGCAAGTTTTGTTCAACATATTTCTCTAGTTGATATTTGGCATCTGATTTGCTTAAATGTGAAACATTATATCCTTTAATATGTACACCTGAAATAATATTGCTGTTTAACATATTATAACAAGTTAAAATCAAAAATAATACTATTATAATTACAAATAATATAATAAGTAATATCTTAAATATTGAAAAAACACTTTTTTCGTTTTGGTTATTGTTTTCAGATATTTCTTTTACTGGTACAAATTTTTCTACACTTTTTTCAACAGACTTGTCTATATTAGTATTTTTGGTTTCGGATTGTTCAGTAGGTTCAGCTAAATTAGTATCAATATCTTCAGAAATAATTTCTTGTTTTTCTAAATCTTTTTCCTTTTCTTTAACGCTCATTTTAAATCTCCTCGTATAATATCAAATTTATTATATCATATTTTGTAAAAAAATATATAAAAATATAAAAAAATGTCAAAATAAAATAAAAAAAGTTGAGAATAATATTATTATAAATAAAATTTTAATTAAAGTTTTATTTTAATATATATGAAATCTTTTTTGTAAAGATGACAAGGAGGATATTATGTCTCGAAATAGTAAATTAATATCTGAAAATTTAAGAGAAGAAATAGCTAAAGAATTAGGTGTATATGATCAAGTAAAACAAGATGGTGGTAGTTGGGCAAATGTTTCATCAAAAGATTGTGGTAATATAGTAAAAAAGGCAATTGAGATAGCAAATAGATCAGTAGAAAGTTAATAGTTATTTTTTAGTTGAAGCATTAGCTATGTTATAAGTTTTAGCATAGCTAATGCTTTTAAAATTTATATTTACATAATTTATAGTTTTAGATTGACTTCTTATGTGAAATTGATTATAATTATGATAAGGCACAAGCCAATGTAGCAAATAAACTCAACATTCAGAAATGGACTACAGAAATATTATGCATTTAAGAACGAAAGGAGATTAACATTATGGGAAAGAAAAATGCATTGAAAAAGTTTAAGAGGAATTTAGAGGCTTATCCAGTTGAATATGCTGGACGGCGAACTGAAAGAGGTGATTGGCAAATTATTCAATTTACAGATAAAATATCTGTAATCATTGATGAAGAAGGAAATGTAGCGCATGTTGTGAATCATTCTGTTAAAATCGACTCAGAGTATAAATATACAGAAGATTATATACTATTAGCAGGCAAGCTATATGAACGATTAGGATCAAAATTAAAACAAGTTAAAGCATATGAGTACAACATAAAGGATATTATTTATTATGATGGAACAGGATTATTAGAAGTGCGTTTAAACACACAATCAATATTTATATATAATAGAAGATTGATTAAAAGTGGAATAATGAGTTCTTTTTCAATTCCAAGAAATTATATTGTTTTACGTGTTTCATGGGAAAATGGTGTGATGAAACTGGAAACTATAAAAGGAACTTATTATATGTCTATCAAAAATAACAGAATTTATTCAGAGACTAGATGGTATGGCAAAAAACTAAAAAGGATATTTCTGACAAATGTTCATTAATTAGTTTTAAGAATGTAGAGAAGTTAAGCAGGAGACTTTGCAAATCATTTTGATTGCAAAGTCTTTTGGCAATTAAAATGATTATAGCAAGTGTTATTTAAATTTATAAAACTTTAAAATATTCTATTTATGTTTACAATATAATATTTAAATACAGTTTTTTTACCTATAGACTTTAAAAATTACGTAAACAATAGTATAATATAAATAACTAGTTGGTAGCATAAAGCTTGTAGAATAATACAGGCAGAAAGGAAAAAAATATGGAGAAAAAGGACAAAACAAAAACGAGTTGTTGTGGTAAAAGCAAAGGTGGATGCCCACGGAATATCTGTTGTGGACACTGCCCTGATCGTGAGAAATGTCCATACGATCCATGTATGGAGTGCATAAGCAATACAAATGCTACAAATTCAAGTGAAAAATAGTATGGAGTCTCCCTTTTCCGTAAGGATAAGGGAGACTTTGATATTATACTTAAAATTTAATTATGAAAGTTTAATATATACTTTTAATAATATTCTCTGTGAGTGGGTAGTTGTAAATGTATAAACTGTCATAATTAAATTTTAAGCAATTGCTATAATTTTTTTGACATTTTAAAAAAATAAAAATATAATATATAAAATATCAAGAAATTGAAAGGATACGAATATGAAAAATATAACTGTTAAAGATATTCTGAAAGTAACAAATGGGGAATTAATAATAGGAAATAAAGAACTAGAATGTGAAAACTTTTCAAAGGATACAAGAGAACTACAAAAAGCTGATACTTATATAGGAATCAAAGGAGAAAATTTTGACGGAAATAAATTTTGGCAACAAGCATTAGAAAAAGGAGCTTCTTGTGTAATTGTAGAAAATGTTAAATTAACAGAAGATGAAAAAATTAGATGGAAAGATAGAACAGTAATTATTGTTAAGAATACTTTAAAAGCTTTATATGAGATAGCAAAATTCAAAAGAAGTTTATATAACATACCAGTAGTAGCAATAACAGGTAGTGTTGGGAAGACAAGTACAAAAGATATTATTGCAAATGTAATTTCTCAAAAATATGATACATTAAAAACGGTAGGAAATAATAATAATAATATAGGATTACCATTTACTATTTTAAAACTAAAAGAACATAAGGCATTAGTAGTAGAAATGGGAATGAATCATCTAGGAGAAATTAGTTTGCTAACTTCAATAGCAAAACCTAATATTTGTGTTATAACTAATATAGGAACTTCACATATAGGAAACTTGGGATCTAGAGAAAACATCTTAAAAGCAAAGTTAGAAATATTAGAAGGGTGTGAAAATCCTACTATTATAATAAATAATGATAATGATTTGCTACATAAATGGTGTGAAGAAAACAAAACAAAATGGAATATAAAAACTTACGGAATAGAGAATAAAAGTGATTTTGAAGCAAAAGAAATTAGACTAAATACATATGGCAGTGAATTCATTTGTAATATAGATGGAAAAGAGGAAAAAGTAAAAGTTCCAGTTGGTGGAGAGCATTTTGTTTTAAATAGTTTATGTGCAATTGCTGTTGGAAAAGAACTTGAAATAAATACAAATAAAATTATAACTGGCATAGAAAGATTTGAATTAACAAAAAAAAGAATGGATATTAAAGAGTTGCCTAATGGAATTAAAGTTATAAATGATGCATATAATGCAAGTTTTGAGTCTATGAAAGCTACTTTAGAATATTTATCTAAATTTAAGGAAAATAGAAAAATTGCAGTTTTAGGAGATATGTTTGAATTAGGAGAATATGCAGAAGATTTGCATAGAAAAGTAGGGAAAGAAGTTGCAAAAAATAAAGTTGATATTTTAATTTGCAATGGAGAAAGTTCAAAATATATTGCTTTACAAGCAAAAGAAGAAGGAATGAATGAGAAAAACATACATATTATAGAAAATAGAGATGAAGTTTTAAAAGTATTGAAAGATATATCAACAAAAGGAGATATAATCTTATTTAAAGCTTCTAATGGAATGAAGTTTTTTGAGTTAGCCAATGCAATAGAAGAAAAATCATTTTGGAAATAAAAAAGGAGAGATTATTTATGCAAAAAATAAAATTAGGTGTGGTTTTTGGAGGAATGTCAACAGAAAATGAAGTTTCTGTTATTTCAGCAAATTCTGTTATGAAAAATTTAAACAAAGAGACATATGACATATATCCTATATATATAGACAAAGATGGAATATGGTGGGAAGCAAAAATAGATTTAGAGCAAAAAATTAATTTTGGAGATGAAATTGAACATAAAGAAAAAATTGAAAATGTTATCCAATATCTTAAAAAATTAGAAATTATATTTCCTGTACTACATGGTCTTTATGGTGAAGACGGAACAATTCAAGGGTTATTTGAAATATCTAATGTTCCATATGTAGGTTGTAGAGTTTTAGCATCTAGTGTTGGAATGGATAAAGTATATACAAAAATAATATTTGAAAAAGCAGGGTTAAAACAAGCAAAATATGAATATATAAGAAAATATAAAGATAAATACATATTAATAGATGAAAAAATGAATGAAACAATTATGGAGTTAGAAGAAGTCTTAAATATAATTACAAAAAAATTAACATTTCCAATGTTTGTTAAGCCATCTAACTCAGGCTCAAGTGTAGGAATTCATAAAGCAGATAATAAAGAACAATTAAAAGAAGCTATAGAATATGCATCAGAGTTTGATAATAAAATTCTAATTGAAGAAGGTATAAATGGAAAAGAAGTTGAATGTGCAGTCTTAGGGAATGAAGAGGTAATAGCTTCTTGCGTGGGGGAAATCAAAGCAGCAGATGAATTTTATAGTTATGATGCAAAATATAAAAATCAAGAATCAAAGACAAATATTCCAGCAGATATTTCAGCAGAACTTCAAAATGAAATAAGAAAACAAGCAATTAAAGCTTTTAAAGCAATTGACGGAAAAGGATTATCAAGAGTAGATTTTTTTATAGAAAATAATACACAACAAATTTATATTAATGAAATTAATACTTTGCCAGGTTTTACTGATATAAGTATGTATCCTAAGCTTTTTGAGGCAAGTGGGATTCCATATAAGGAACTTTTAAATAAGATTATAAATTTGTCATTTTAATATAAATTATAGTTACAATTCACAAATTATTTACATTTGCTAAAGAGTTATAATATATTATTTTTTATACATTCCCAACTGCTAACAGTTTGTAGATAAACTTCTGTGGTGCAGTTGCTCCTCGAACTTAATATTATAAAAGTTCTTAGAACTTTTATAATATTAATACATTCCACAGAAAAAATTCTAAAGAATTTTTTCGCGGACGAACAAAGACGGAGCATATAAGAAATCTAAAAGGTCAAAAAATTTTAATCATGCTCCTTTTGTTCTCTACAAACTATAAATTGTTGGTCCCCACATTCATTCCTAAAAAATAATATATTATAACTATTTAGCTATTATACTATTTTAAATAATAACAATAATTACGAAAAAATCCATAAAAACTATGGATTTTTTTAAAATTTATGATATAATAACCTTACCTGTTTTAAGGGAGGATGTTTCAAATGGTATATAAAAATTACTACAAAATATTAGGACTAGAAACAAGCAGAGTTTCTATAGATGAAATAAAAATAGCATATAGAGCAGCAGCTAAAAAATATCACCCTGACTTAAATGTAGGGGACAACCTAGCAGAAGAAAAAATCAAAGATATTAATGAAGCATACAAAACATTATCAGAACCTTCTTCAAAAAGAAAATATGATAGAATATGGAATTCTCGTTTTTCAGAAAATAAAAAAGCATTTTCAGGAAAAGGACAAAAAGGTGAAATTCTAAGTATGTTTTTAGGAAATACAGAAAAAATAAAAGAAGAGAATAAAACAAAAGAACCGCCAATAAAAGGAAAAAATATTGACACACAAATTAAAGCGAGTTTATATGAAGCATTTTTTGGACTAGATAAAAAGATATCATTAAAAACAGAAAATGGAGCAACGAAAACATACACAATTTCAATTCCAGAAGGGATAAAAAGCGGAGAGAAAATCAGACTAATTGGACAAGGTAGAAATGGAAAAAATGGCGGAAAGAACGGAGACTTATTTATAAAAGTAAATATAGAAGATGATAAAGATTTCAAATTAAAAGGAAATGATATTTATACAGACCTATATTTAACACCTTGGGAGGCAGCATTAGGGACAAAAGCTATGGTTAAGTCAATAGATGAAGAAACTAAAGTATTTATACCAAAAGGAACACAAAGTGGAGAAAAAATTAAAATACCAGGAAAAGGATACAAAAGTGATAATGGAGCAAGAGGAGATTTAGTTGCAGAAGTAAAAGTTATGGTACCAAAACAATTAACAAAGGAAGAACAAGAAATATTTGAAAAATTAAATAAAATATCAAAATTTAATCCTAGAAATATATAAAATGAAAGATTTACATAAAAAATTATTGACAAAAGTAGCATTATTAGTTATAATTAGAAATGGAGTTATAACAAAAGATGAACTATGGATTAAGAAACATAGAAATGAGGTGTAGTAATAATGGACAATATACAAGGTAAACACTTTAGTATAACAGATCCAGAAGGAGTAAAAACAGTAATTTATCAAGTAAACAAGACAGAAAAAGAATTTCAAAAAGATTATCCAAAATTCACTGTAGAAAGATTAGATCATACAGAGGAATTAGTTGGTGCGTATAATAGAAGGACTTTTTATGTTAGAGAACCACAAAAAGAAGGTAATCAATTAGCTATATTCTCCTTTACAAGAGATAAGGTAGTTATTAATACAGGACTACTATTAGGTGACGAAGTAAAAATCACAAAAAGACCAACACCATTCCAATTTAATACTTTATATTCTGAAAAAGAAGCAGAATATAAGGAATTTACTTATACGCCAAATTTAAAGAGACCTATATCAATTATAGACCCAGAAACTACAGAAGAAATAAAACCAACACTTTATTTTGATGAAGAAACAAATGAAGTAAAGGGAAAATGTAAGTTAAAACCATATAAATCTTATTTTGCATTCGAAATAAGAGATAACAAGAAGTAGAAAAAATGGTTAATAGGGAGGAGAATTGTAATGACAATTGAAAATTATACAGGAAGCGAAGGAAAAAAAGATGTTAAATATGTTAAGGGACAATTTGCTTTTGCGATTGCACCTATGGTAATAGAACTTCGGTAAAGACATTGAAAGGAGAAATGAACCTGTTATTATTTCTTCAAAAAATGTAGACCCAGTTGAAAGTCCACTAAGTACAGAATTAGGAATAGGAAATATACAATCAATAAAAGCATATGATGATGAAAAAGAAGTAAATAATGAAAAAGGTCAATCACAAGATGATAATATGAGATAATATGATACAAAAGAGTAGGTGAAAAGTATGAACTATAAAATTGAAGGAGCAATCAGAAGAAACAGAAAAAACTTTATAATATTTGCAATACTATGGGTATTTATAGCCTTAGTATTAGTTTCACCAATAGCATATGGTTCACATATGGCAAAACTAAATGGAAGTTTCGATATAGAAGTATTTATAGAAACATTTACAAGTTCGATGACAAATCCACTTAGTACATTTGGAAAAGTATTTTCAAGTGGTGCGGCAAGTGGATTTTTTTCGACGTTATTGGTAGTAACAATATTTTATTCAGTATTTTTCTTTATAGGATTTGTAAGATCAGCTCCAAAAAATGAATATACTGATATTGAACACGGATCAAGTGACTGGAGTCAAAGAGGAGAACAATATCAAGTATTAAATAGAAATGAAGGAATAATATTAGCTGAAGACAATTATTTACCAGTAGATAAACGTGGAAACGTAAATGTTCTAGTAGTAGGACGGATCAGGATCTGGTAAATCAGCATCATATTCAATACCAAATGCATATCAATGCTTGGGGTCATACATATTTACAGATCCTAAAGGAGAACTATATGATAAAACAGCAGGATACTTAAAAGAGCAAGGATATGAAATAAAAGTATTAAATTTAGTTAGACCACAATACAGTGATGGGTATAATCCATTAATGCATATATCATCAGAATTAGATGTCGATGTTATTGCTAACACAGTTGTAAAAGGACAAAAAACAGAAAGTGGGTCAGATCCATATTGGGACGATATGGCAGAAATGCTATTAAAAGCATTAATTTACTATCTAATAGCGACAAGGCCAGAAGAAGAACAAAACTTAGCAAGCTGTGCGGAACTAGTAAGAGCAGCCAATAATAATGGAGGAAGTAACTTATTAACAGAATTAATTAATCAACTTCCTTATGACCATCCAGCAAGAATGTATTATAAATCTATAGAAATAGCACCAGAAAAAACATATGGATCAATCTTAAGCTCATTGCAATCTAAACTAGGTAAATTCGACTCAAAAGAAATTGCAGAATTAACATCAACAGATACAATAGATTTTGAGGAGATAGGAAGTAAAAAAACAGCAGTATATGTTATATCATCAGATACACATACAGCATATGACTTTTTATTAACAATATTCTTCTCACAAATGATTCAACAACTATATGACTATGCAGACCAAAATGGAGGAGCACTAAAAGTTCCTACATACTTTATATTAGACGAGTTCGCAAACATTGGTAAAATACCAGACTTTGATAAAAAAATATCAACATCAAGAAGTAGAAAAATATCATTTAGTGTAATTCTACAAAATATAGACCAATTAGAAGCAGTTTATGAGAAATCATATGAAACAATTATGGGTAACTGTGATACACACGTATTTTTAGGAAGTAACTCATATAAAACAGTAGAATATTTCTCAAAAGCATTGGGAGAAAAAACAATAGGAAGAGATAGTATATCAGTTAATAGAGACAGACAAAACTGGAAAACGGGTAAAAGCGTTTCAGACCAAGTAATGGCAAGAGCACTAATGACACCAGATGAATTACGTAGGTTAGACAATGACCAATGTATTATATTTGAAAAAGGAATTAAGCCAGTAAAAGCAAGTAAATTTTACTATTTCAAACATCCAATGGCAAAGAAATTAGCAGCAGTTACAATTAGCCATAATGATATAGGTGAAATTGATAGAGGAACTTGGAGAAAGTACAATCCATATAATCCGTATGTAGAGAAAAAAGATGAAAAAGATATACAAAACTTAAAGGTTGAATCTCTAGATGATTTGTTTGAAGATGAAGCACCTAAGGATAAACCAAATGTAGAACAGCCTAAGGCTCCAGAAGCCATAAATAGTTTAGAAGATTTAGTAGCATCAGAGCCAAAAAAAGAAGAGATGAAACCATTAGATTTGAGTAGTCTTGATGAAGAAGCACCAATGTTACCACAAGATAGTGAAGATGAAGAAATGTATGATTTACAAAAAGAGCTAGAAGCTAAATTTGATGAGTTGTTTGGACCATTAGATGATAATTAATTGAATAAGAAAAGAAAAGGGGTCACGAAGCATAATGCTTGTGACCCCTTAGAGGATTTTGCAAATTCTTAGGTTATTTTCTGTTAGATAAACCTAAGAATATAAGTCCTAATATCCACATAATAAAAGCTGGTATTACCTCTTTAGGAAACTTAACAATAATATCCCAAATGGAACAATTTAAGTTTTCACCACTAATTACCAAAAGGATAATACTGCCTGAGATAAATAAGACTGAACCTAAATACTGTAAAACTTTTTTGGATTGAATAATTGTTTCATTGTAATCCTCCTCTAGTGCAAAACCTACAGTTATGCTAATTATAACATATTCTAAAGTACATTGCAAATGATAAAGAAGTATAGTAAAATAGAGAAGACATAGAAATATTACTAGTCAGCCGTATTATTTGTTTTCTCACTAAAAGATATAGGAACACGCTGACTAGTAACATAGAAATTGCCAAAAAGACCCGTCCCTTTTGGCAGAAAAGAGGTAAATATGAAATTTGTACATATTGCAGATATGCATTTTGATAGTCCTTTTGTAAATCTTTCAGACAAGGGAGAGCTAGGAGATTTAAGAAGACTAGAACAAAGAAAAGTATTTAAAAAAGTAATTGAATATATAAAAGAAAATAATATAAAATACCTATTTATTTCAGGTGATTTATATGAACAAAAATATATAAAAAAATCAACAATAGAATATATAAATAAGCTTTTTAAGGAAATACCAGAAACTAAAGTATTTATCGCACCTGGTAATCATGACCCATTTATTAAAAATTCATATTATAATCAGTTTGAATGGAACGAAAATGTTGAAATTTTTAATTCTAGCATTAAAAAAATAGAAACAGATGAAGCGGATATTTACGGATATGGTTTTGACGATTACTATTGTACTGATTGTGGAATAGAAAATTTTGAAATAGATAATAAGGAGAAAACAAATGTGTTAGTTCTACACGGAACATTAGATGGAGCAAGTATTGAAGATAAGCAATATAATTCTATATCTAAGAAGATGTTGAAGAATAAAGAATTTGACTATATTGCAATGGGCCATATACATAAGCTTGATTATAACACAGAAGAAGAGCAAAGAATTGCATATCCTAGTTCGCCTATTTCCCTAGGATTTGATGAATTAGGAGAACACGGAATGCTAGTAGGAGAAATAGAAAAAGACAAAATTAATTTAAAGTTTATTCCTTTAGATGAAGAAGAATTTGTAGAGATTGAACTTGATATAACAGATATTTATTCTAAAGAAGATTTGATAGAAAATATAAATGACCTTGAAATTAAAGAAAATCAATATGTAAAAATTATATTAATAGGAAATAGAAATTTCGAAATAAATACATATGAAATTATTAAATTAATTACAAATGATAGAATTATAAAAATTAAAAATAAAACAAAGATAGCATATGATTTAGAAAAGATGTCTAGTAATAATACATTAAAAGGACTATTTGTTAAAAAAATGTTAGAAAACTTAAATGGAGATAATGTAAACGAAGAGAAAAGAAAGATAATTGAAAATGCAATTGAAATCGGATTAGATGCTTTAGAATAAAAGCTAATATACTATAATTTTAATTAGCTACATGTTCCCAGAAGTTTATATTTTAATATTTTTTTCGAGCTATTTAGAGTAGATAATAATTTTAAAAATGGTTCATTCTATTTATACTTAGGAAGGAATGATAGAGAAGATGAAAATAAATAAAATAAAAATAAACAATTATGGAAAATTAAAAGAAAAAGAAATAGAGTTTAAAGATAAAATAAACATTATTTATGGAGAAAACGAATCTGGAAAGTCAACTTTATTAAACTTTATTAGTAATAGTTTTTATGGTATTTCTAAAAATAAAAGAGGAAAAGAAATGTCAAACTATGAAAAATATACACCATGGACAGGAGAAGAATTTTCGGGAAAACTAGAATACCAATTAGATAATGAAGAAAAGTTTGAAGTTTTTAGAGATTTCAGAAAGAAAAACCCTAAAATATTTAATCAAGACAAAGAAGATATATCAAAACAGTTTAACATAGATAAAAATAACGGAAATGAATTCTTTTATGAACAAACAAAAGTAGATGAAGAATTATTTTTATCAACTGTCTTAGTAAATCAACAAGAGGTTAAACTAGGAAAATCAGAACAAAATATATTAATTCAAAAATTAGCAAATCTAGTTGGTACAGGAGATGATAAAGTTTCTTATCAGAGGGCAATAGATAGAATTAATAGAAGACAACTAGATGAAATAGGAACACAAAGGTCTAGAGAAAAACCAATTAATATAGTAGAAAGAAATATTGAAGAATTACAAAGAGAAAAAGAAGAACTAGAAAAATATGAAGACTTTAAATATGAGATAGAAGAAAAAGAGAACAATGTGAATGAAGATATAACAAATTTAGAAAATGAAAACAACTACTTAAAAGAAATAAAACTAATGCATGAAAATGAAAAAATCGAATTAGAAAAAATCAAGCTAAAAGAAAATATGAAAAACGAAAACTTACAAAAAGTAGAAACATTAAAAAATAAATTAGAAGAGATAAAAAGTAATAACATTTTAGAAGAAAATAATGAAAAAGCAATTAAAAATGATGAAAAAACTGTTAAAAAAGATAAATTAAATAAAGAAATAGCTTTATTTTTTATAATTTTAGTAATAATTAATATTGCTCAATTTATATTTAATAAAGAAAATATAACTAAATATATATTTCTCTTAACAATACCAATCTATTTAATAATTTCTATATTTATTAAATCTAAAGCAAATAAGAAACAAAACATACAAGAAATAGAAGATAATGAGCTAGAGGAAGGATTAAAACGAGTAAATTTAGAAATTAGTAATTTGAAAAATGAGATAAATCTATTAGAAAAGAATAATGACTCTTTAGAAGAAGAAATAAATGAATTAAAAAGTAAGTTTAATTTAAAAGTAGGTTTGGAAAAAGAAAAGATACAAAATAAGTATTTAACTAAAATAGAAAAAGGTAAATTGGATAAGCTTAAAAATTTAGAAGACATTAATTATGAGATACAAGTTTTAGAAAATAAAATAAATGCACAAAAGATTAAATTACATACTTTAGAAATAGATAAGAAAAACATAGAACCAAAATTAGAAAATTTATCAAAGATTGAAGAAAAAATAGTTTACAATAATGAAAAAATGTCAACTTTAAAAACATTAGAAGAGAGTATGGAATTAGCAAAAAATATCTTAAGTGATTCTTATGAAGAAATGAAAAGTACAGTTACCCCTAAGTTTACACAAAATTTGTCAGAAAATATTTCAAACATAACAGATGGCAAATATACAAATATTAGATTTAATGATGAACAAGGATTAATAGTTGAGTTAGAAAATGGTAATTATGTATCTGCAACACAATTAAGTATTGGAACAATAGATCAATTATACTTATCTTTGAGACTTTGTATGCTTGAAGAATTGTCAGATGAAAAAATGCCAATTATATTAGATGAAGCTTTTGCTTATTATGATACAGAGAGATTAACTAATATTTTAAAATATATTAATGATAAATTTACTACTCATCAAGTTATTATTTTTACTTGTACTAATAGAGAAAAGGAGATTTTGAATAATTTACATATTAATTATAATTGCATTAATTTGTAAATTATTTAGTATCAATTTTATTTAGCAATCAATTAATTTTCTTTTAGTTAATTATATTTTTTAAACTACTCACTCCCAGAGGTTTATAATTATATATTTTTTCACTGCCCCAACCTAAAAATTCTAAAGAAAAGTTTTTTAAACTTTTCTAAGAATTTTTGGATGGTCACCCCGGAGTCGTTCAAAAGGTATATAATTATAAACCTCTTCGCGCTATTTAAATTTTAACTTATAATTAACTAAAAGAAAATTAATCGATTGCTATATTAATATTGAAAAATATGCCAATTTGTGGTAATATTAACAAAGTAAAAACAAAAAGGTAAAGGAGAATTTTTATGTTTGAAAAATTAGAAGCTGTTGAGAAGAGATATGATGAGTTAACAAAATTAATAGCAGACCCAGAAATAATATCAAACCAAGCAGAATGGCAAAAATTAATGAAGGAACATGCAAGTATAGAAGATATAGTAATAAAATTTAGAGAATACAAAAAAACAAAACAAGACATGGAAGAAGCAGAAGAACTAATGCAAGACCCTGATATGAAAGAATTAGCAGAAAGTGAATATTACACAGCAAAAGAAGCATTACCAAAAATAGAAGAAGAACTAAAAATATTATTAATACCAAAAGACCCAGATGATGACAAAAATATCATTTGTGAAATCAGAGCAGGAGCAGGGGGAGAAGAAGCAGCACTTTTTGCAGGAACATTATTTAGAATGTATACAATGTATGCTGAGAAAAAACATTGGAAACTAGAAGTTCTAAATGAAAACGATACTGGACTTGGAGGATACAAAGAAATTTCTTTTATGATTACAGGAAAAGGTGTATATAGTAGACTAAAATTTGAAAGTGGAGTACATAGAGTACAAAGAGTACCAGACACAGAAAGTAGTGGAAGAATACATACATCAACAGCAACAGTTGCAATGCTTCCAGTAGTAGAAGATGTGGAAATAGAAGTAAATCCAGCAGATATAAAAATGGAAGTATTTAGAGCTTCAGGAGCAGGAGGACAACATATTAACAAAACATCATCAGCCGTAAGACTAATCCACGAACCAACAGGGATAGTAGTAGAATGTCAAACAGAAAGATCACAATTCCAAAATAAAGATAACGCAATGAAAATGCTTAGAACAAAATTATATGAAATAGAAAAACAAAAACAAGACAGTGAGATATCAAATGCCAGAAAGTCTCAAGTAGGTTCAGGAGATAGAAGTGAAAAGATAAGAACTTATAACTATCCACAAGGTAGAATTACAGACCATAGAATAGGAATGAGTATTTATCAAATGGAAAACTTCTTAAATGGAGATATTGATGAAATGGTAGATAACTTAATTGCAGCAGACAGAGCAGAAAGATTAAAAGGTGAAGAATAAATAATAAATGTGACAAAAGGGGCGTCCCTTTTTGTCACATAAAAATTATATATTTAAAATGTTATTATATTTTTTATTTGCAACTCCCAACTGCACACAGTCTGTAAATTCTTAACAGACTGTAGCTTGTCGGTCCCCACGAAATGTTGCTTCATAAAGAAATATAATAACATTTTATAAAAAACAAATTTGTGTGACAAAAAAGGGCGCCCCTTTTGTCACAGGAGGTAAAAAACATGAAATTATTAGTAGTATCAGATATTCATGGGTCAGGATATTATGCGAAAAAGATAAAAGAAATTTATGAAAAGGAGCAACCTGATAAATTGATTTTATTAGGAGATTTATATTATCATGGACCAAGGAATCCATTGACGGAAGGATATAATCCAGGTGAAGTTGCAAGTATATTAAATGGTCTTAAAGATAATATAAAATGCATTAAAGGAAATTGTGATGCAGAAGTAGATGAGATGATTTCAGAGTTTCCATTAGAAGATTATATTATTATGGATGTTAATGGGTATAAAATCTTTTTTACACACGGACATAAATACAATATAGATAAACTTCCAAAAGAGGATTTTGATATTCTTGTTTATGGGCATTTCCACACAGGTTTTATAAAAGAGAAAGATGGTAAATTGTTTATTAATAGTGGCTCAATTACTTTACCAAAAGATAATACAGAACATAGCTATTTAATAATAGATGAAGATAAAATTGTGTTAAAAAATATAGATGGAAAAATAATAGAACAAAGAGATTTAAAAGCTTAAGGAGGGAAAATATTGAAAGATAAAAGAATAGAAAAGCTTGCAAATAATTTATTGACTTATTCAATTGATTTAAAACCAAATGAAAATTTATTAATTGAAGTTTTAGGAGAAGATGGGATACCTCTAGCTAAAGAGTTAATTAAACAAGCAGAAGAAATGAAAGCAAGACCATGTTTCAATATTATAAATTATGAATTATTACGCGAAATGCTTAAAAATTGTAGCGAAGAACAAATCAAACAGTATGCTAAATATGACTTAGTAAAAATGAAAGATGCAGATGCTTATATTGGAATTAGGGCAAGTAGTAATATAGCAGAATTAAGCGATATAGATAATGAGAGGATAGAGTTGTATAACAAATATTATACTTTGCCAGTTCATTTTGAAGAAAGAGTGAAGAATACCAAATGGTGTATATTAAGATACCCTAACAATTCTATGGCACAAATGAGTAATATGAGCTTAGAAAAGTTTGAAGATTTTTATTTTGATGTTTGTAATTTAGACTATAAAAAAATGTCAAAAGCAATGGATAATCTAGTAAATTTGATGAATAAAACAGATAAGGTACATATACTTGGAAAAGATACAGACTTAACATTTAGTATTAAAGGAATACCAGCAGAAAAGTATTGTGGAAACTTTAATATACCAGATGGTGAAGTTGCATCAGCACCAGTAAAAGATAGTGTAAATGGTTATATTACATACAACACAGAAACTTCTTACAATGGAAAGCATTTTAATAATATAAGATTTGAATTTGAAAATGGAAAAATTATAAAAGCAACTTCTAATAATGACGAAGAACTGAACAAAATACTAGATACTGATGAAGGTGCAAGATATATAGGAGAATTTGCAATTGGTTTAAATCCATATGTCCAAAAGCCAATTGGTGATACATTATTTGATGAGAAAATCAAAGGTAGCTTTCATTTTACACCAGGTGATAGCTTAGAAGAAAGCGATAATGGTAATCGTTCAAGTATTCATTGGGACATTGTAATGATTCAAACACCAGAATATGGCGGAGGAGAAATATGGTTTGATGATGTGCTAATTCGTAAGGATGGAAGGTTTGTATTAGATGAACTATTAAAATTAAATTCTGAAAACCTAATATAATAAATAAAATATTATATTAGGTTTTATGGTTACAGTTTAGTATAGAAATTATTTAATTGCTTCCATATGTTTATACTAAACTGTAACATTTTATGTTAAAAACTATAAAGATAATATTTACAACAACATATTAAAAAGATATAATAAATTTAGGTGATGATAATGAAGAAAAAGGAAACATATTTAAATAGACTATTGAATGATATAGTTTTTATAATAATGGGAATTGTAATTTCAATTATTATAGCTAGTGGCTTTTTTTATTTATTTTTTGCAAAGGATATAGGATTGAAGAATGCTAAAGAAAAAGGAACAAAAGTAATAGCTACAATAGCTGATATAGAAGAACGTGGAAACCCACTTCATAATCCATATGAAGAAAATCGTTCTATAAGAAATATGACATTAACTTATAGTTATAGAGGAAAGGAATATACAAATGTAACTTCTAGTTCATATAAAAAAGCTAGTATTGGAGATGTAATTACAATTTACATTATAGATAATAATCCCAATAATATTGTTGTAGAGCTTCCAAATTCATCATGGATTCCATATTTTGCATTTGCTTTGTTAGGTTTAATCTTAATTGGTTGTATTTATTCGTTGATTGTAACGATAAAACAATGCTTACTATATAAAAAATCACAGAAATTTACAACTATTACAGGAAACTTTTCACATATAGAATCACGAAATCATATGGGATATACTAAATATTATATAATTTGTGAATCAGATGAAATAGGAGGATTCAATAGAAGTTTTAAAAGCCATTATTATTCTGAAAATCCTTCTGACTTTATAGAAAAGCGTAACAGAAAGACATTTAAAATAAAGTATAATCCAGCAAAGCCAAAAGAGTACATCGTAGATACAGATGGTTTTGACAACCAATTTTTAAAATAGAAATCATAGATAAAAAGTTCTAAAAAATGATTAAAAAATTGGAAATTTTTAGAAAATTGTTTGACAAATGCAAAAGAATACGTTACTATTTAATTACAAAATAAATGAACTTTGAATGTCGCTAGTATTCAAATCATAACAGTGTGTGTACCACGAATACACATGCTATTTTTTGTCAAAAATAGAGCAGACCACGAATATGCTCTACGACTAAATACAGCTAATTAGTCTTAACTTTGTTGTCATCTTGCATTTGCTTATGTTGTTGTTCTAATTGTTGTTGTAATATAATGTTTTTTTAAATGAATAAAATAAAGCTCTTTAAAATAAACTGTATATAAGAATATTTAAAGGAGTTTTTTTAGTGGAAGAAATATTAAAAACAACATTATTAGGTTTATTTTTTGGAACATTTGGTACTACATTAGGAGGAATTATAGGAGTTATTATAAAAAAACACTCAAATAAATTTTTGAGTTCAATTTTATCATTTGCATCAGGACTAATGATGGCAGTAATATGTTTTGATTTAATTCCTGAGGCATTAGGAATTAGCAGTATTTTTAATATAATAGTTGGAATAGTAGTTGGTATAATTGCAATGATATTTTGTGATATATTAGTTGAAAGAAAATTCAGTAATACAAAAAGATTTGAAGGAGAAAAGAATTCATTATTAAAAACAGGCATTATTGTATCAATTGGTTTGGCAATTCATAATTTTCCAGAAGGATTAGCAATTGGATCTGGATTTGAAGCTTCAATGAAATTGGGACTAAGTTTAGCTTTAGCAATTTGCTTGCATGATATACCAGAAGGAAGATTCCAAAGTAGACACCAAGTGAAATATGCTTGATAAACGATTTGAATTTAAATTAAATTTTAAATAGAAAATGCATACGTTATTAAAATAAGTAAAGTATGTATTTTTTTTGCTCAAAATAATTAGATAAATGAAGAATTTTTTGTATTAAAAGTATAAAATTTTTGATAATTTGTAAAGTAACAAAATTTGATAGGTATCGAAATGAGCAAACCATTGAAAACAAAAGAGTTTATAATATTGATTTGATAGTTTTGTGAGTGGAGGTAAGTAGACGATAGCGTATGCTATCGAATATCTTACCATAAGGGACAATTTAGTGATAAATTATAAAAAGAATTTTAAGTGAACAAATGAAAAGGAATAGAAGATAAAAAAGTTGATTTTTTATTGATTTTAATGTTAATATATATACTAGGAGATTTTTAAATGAACAGAATAAAACAGAATATAAATGAATTTTTAATGCAATTATGTATTTATTGTATAGTGTTTGTTCCAATAGGAGCTGTTATGATATATGTAAAAGCTAATTTTATAAGTGAAATAATAATATGCATTATATCTTTTATAATATTTACATATATTAAAATAAAAATTGAAAAAAAAATAAGAATAAAGCCAATTTTTAATGAAAAATATTATAGAGATATTCCAAATATAAAACCTGCAATATTGAAATTTTATATTTCTAAAGGAAAATATTATAATGATTATTATGATTTTTATGCTACAATTTTAGATTTAATAAATAGGAGATATTTATTATTAAATTTTAAAACAAAAATATTAACAATAAATCAAGGAGCAAATTTAAATAATTTAGAAACATTTGAATTAAATATTATTGAATTATTATTTTATAAGAGAAATCAAACAGAGATAGACTTTACAAAACTGAAATATGAATTAGAAAATGATGAATTATTTTATGCAAAAATAGAAGCATGGAAAATGCTTGTTATAATAGCAGCTAATAATAATATATATTTAGACACTAATAAGAAAATTGATTTATTAAGAAAAATATCAGGATTAATAGCGGGTGTTATTCCTTTTATATTTTTAATATTACCTTCAATGTTTCAAATTAATGATATTTGGTGTGGCTTTGTTTGTGCTATCGAAATAGGTGGTTGGTGTTTAGCAAGTATAAACAATAAAACATATTCAAAAGAAATAATAGAAGAAATTGAAAAATCAAAAGCATTAGCGAGATATGTAAAAGATTATTCAATGATCAAGGAAAAAGGTATAAATGATGTAGTAATTTGGGAAGGATATTTAGTATATTCAGTTATATTAAATACACCAGATAAAATAAAAAAATATTTCGATGATATATTTAGATAATAAAACATCAAATGTGTTTCTTTATTAAAAATGAAAGGAAGTGTTGTTATGAATTTTTTTAGGAGAAATTCTGGAGCATTAATTATAGTTGGAATAATATTAATAATTTTTTATTTTACAGTTTTATTTTATAATAATTTTTATGAAGATAAAATGAAAACTACAGTATTAAGAACTGGAGAGATCCAAGTTTTTTATGGAGATGGTTTAAAAGATTTAAAAGATGTTAATACTACAGGATTGGATGATATTACATATTATAAAGACATAACAATAGAGATTAATGGAAAAGAGACAGTTTTTAAAGATTCACAACAAACTGTAAGAAAATTAGCAAATATAAATGAAGAAATAACTATATATAAAGATAAAAATGGAAATATACAGAGATATACAAACACGACAAAGTTTATGAATTTTTTCTGCCTATTTACTGGAATTATTCTATTGAGTACGGCATTTATTAGCAAAATATCAATAAAAAGAAAATGATTATCCATCCTTATATTCTAATTGCAAATTTGGTACAGAAAATATTGGAAAATTCTAGAAATTTGATTTGACAAATGCAAAAGAATATGTTATTATTTAATTACAAAATAAATGTGTTTGATTTACCAATGGTCAAACTTGTAGATGTAGATGTATGTGTATCCGCGAATGCACATACTTATTTTTTTGCACTAAAAATAGAGTAGACCGCGAAATCTACTCTATCGACTTATGTATGTCTACAATTAGTCTTTGTCGGATTGCTCATCTTTATTTAATTGATGTTGCTGTGAAAGTTCTAGTCTTATGACTTTTTCTCTTTCAGTTAGTAATTTATCAACTAAATTAAGAATCGCATCACCAATGGTCATTTGTAGAGCCCCTTTCCGCCTTTTAGAAAAGGCTAGCCTTTCCTTTAACGTAAGGTTGTTAATATATTACTATAATTTTATATTCAAAACAAGCGAACAAAATAAAATATTTCAAATTTTTTCCATTTATTTATTGTCAATATAAAAAAATAAAAATTTTTTTTAATTACGGTTAGTTTTTTCAAAAAATATGGATGTATATATAATAGAGGAATAATTTCTTAAAAATTTTTTAAAATCAGGAAGAAAAATTTGAAAAAGATTTCTGTAGAGTATGTGATAATAAATCAAAGAAGAGAGGAATCAAATACCATAAAACAATAAATATAGTGTTAACCCTTTTTACAAGCCTTTTAATCAATAATTTATATGTGAATAATAAAGTCTTTCTAGCATATAAATTGAATAAATATGAATAAATAACAGGAGAAACTATGAACGAAACATTTAAAATTAATGTGTATTTTGATGAAAAGGGTGAAGAAATCGAAAATTTAATATCTCATTTTTTAATTGATATATTAGAGAAAAACGGATAATAAATTTTTATTATTTCAGTATTTGAATTTCCTAAAAAGTTAGTTATAATGGATAGGAATTCAAATTGTTTTTTATCAAGCATGGGAAGGAGGATAAATGCTTGAAACAATAAAAACAGTAATTTATAAGGTAGCAATTTATATAAGATTATCCAAAGAAGATGTAGACAAAGGTTATGATGAAAGTGAAAGTATTACCAATCAAAAATCCTTATTAACAGAATATGTGCAAAATTTAGGTTGGGAATATAAACTTGTAGACATTTATATAGACCCAGGATATACAGGGACAAACTTTAACAGACCAGATTTCCAAAGAATGATTAGAGATATCGAAAATGGAAAAGTAAACATGGTCATAACAAAAGATTTATCTCGTTTAGGACGTGATTACATAGAAACGGGAGAATATATTGAAAAGTGGTTTCCAGAGCATGAAGTAAGATATGTTTCTGTAACAGATGGGATAGATACCTTTGCTACTAATAATGGTAATAATGATATAGCACCTTTTAAATCTATCTTAAATGATATGTATTCCAAAGACTTATCTAAAAAGATTAGGACAGCCTTACATACTATGCAAAAACAAGGAAAATGGGTAGGAGGAAAAACAGCACTAGGATATGTAAAAGATCCAAATGATAAAAACAAATTAATTATTTGTGAATCAGAAGCGGAAATTGTAAAAACTATTTTCAATATGGCTAGTTTACGGGAATGAAATAGGAACGATAAAAAATTATTTAAATGACAATAAAATACCAACAGCAAATCAAATAAGATATAACAAAGCGACATTTTGGGAAAACAAAACAGTAAAAAATATCCTAAAAAATGAAGTATATATTGGAAATACTGTGCAAAATAAGAGAAGTAGAATTAGTTATAAGAACAGAAAGTTGAGAAGTAATCCACAAGAACAGTGGAATATTGTGGAAAACACACATGAGCCAATCATTGAAAAGCAAGTTTTTGATAAAGTACAAAAAATGGTAATGGTACAAAAATACAATAGAAACGAGAAAAAGCATAAGTTTTTATTAGATGGATTATTATTTTGTTATGAATGTAAGCACAAAATAGGTGTAAGAACAAGGAAAAATGGAAAGCTAGATATGGTGTGTAACAATTATCGTAGGAACTCAAAACTAAGACTTTGTACATCACATGGATTTAGTTATGATACCTTAGAGAAAGATATTCTACAATACATAATAAAACTGTTTTTAGCAATAGATAGTAAAAAGATAGAATTGAACATAAAAAATAATAGAACAAAACAAGATTATGGGAAAATGCTAAAACAGAAACAAACAGAAATTAACCTTATAAAAGATAACATAGACAAAATGTATGTTGACAAATTAAACGGTAAAGTTAGTGAAGAAATGTATGAAAGGCTATTTAACAAACTAATCAATGAGGTAAATCAAAAAGAAAAAGAATATAATGAGTTAAAAGACAAAAAAGAAAATGCTTTGCAAGATGATAGTAAAGAGATAGAAAAGATTGTGAAAGAATTTTTAAAATTAGAAAAACCAGCACCTGAAATTATGAAAGTAATCATTAATAAAATAGAAATACACCAAGATAAGCAAGTAGACATTATATTTAATTTTAAAAAATTAAATGGTCTTAAAGGAGTACTATCTAAAAATATGAAATAAATATTGTACCAGACATAGAACAATAGTATTGACTATATTATACCAAATGTGGTACAATAGTTGCAGAGGTGAAGAAAATGGAATACATTTCATTAAAACAAGCATCAGAATTATGGAATATAAGTGAAAGACGAATTAGAAGGCTAATTCAGGAAAATAGAATAGAAGGAGCTATAAAGATAGGAAATGCTTGGAATATACCAATTGATACTAATAAGCCAATTGACAAAAGGTATAAAATAGAAGAAGACAAGTTTATTATAAATATTTCCAATGATTTTTTTGAAGAACTAGATGAAAAGAAAGCAATATTAGATAGTAAAAGACCTTTACCAAAAGAAACATTAAAATCATTAGAAGAAAACTTTAAATTAGAATGGACATATAATTCAAATGCGATTGAAGGAAACACATTAACACTAAAAGAAACAAAGGTAGTATTAGAAGGAATTACAATTGGTGGAAAAACTATGAGAGAGCACTTAGAAGCTATTAATCACAAGGAAGCAATTGAATTTTTAGAGGAACTAATAAATGATAATAGCGAACTTTCAGAAATTGATATAAAAAATATTCATGCTCTTGTATTAAAAGGTATTGACGATGAAAATGCAGGAAGATACAGAACAGAGAATGTGATTATATCAGGAGCAAGTCACATACCGCCAGAATCTGTAATTGTACCAGAACTTATGGAAAAATTAATATACAGATATGATGAATGGAAAGAAAGATATCATCCAATTATTGTAGCAGCCTTATTACATGCAGAATTTGTAAAGGTTCATCCATTTATAGATGGAAATGGAAGAACAGCAAGATTACTAATGAACTTTGAAGCTATGAAAAATGGATATCCGCCAATTATAATAAAAACAAAACAAAGACATAAATATTATGATGCTTTAGATAAAGGTGCTATGATAGGAAATTATACAGATTTTGTAAGAATGGTTGCGAAACAAGCTGAAGAAATGCTAGATTTATATTTAAAATTAATAAAATAATAGTAATATTGGAGATGATAAATATGCACGAATGTATGTTATGCGAAAGGGATATGAAAAAATCAAAAAATCAATTTGGAAATGGTTGTATTAACAATATATTTAAGTTTTTGAATATGGAAAAACCATCTAGAGGAAAGAATAAAGAGCAACTTTTATATAGAAATATTATGAATAGGACAAGCATTTCAAGAATTAACAAGGAACAAAAAATATGGTTAGCTGATAGATACCTAACATATCAATATTTAGATAGATTACATTATGGAAATTTTGAAAAATTAAAAGAACAGATAAATGCAGATATTGAGAAAGTTAATCAAGTAGAAAAATTTGAAGAAATGATTACAGCTAGAAAAATGAAACTAAAAGAAGCATATGATTTATATAAAAGAGAAAGAAAATTTGAAGATAATCTTAATAAATTAGAAAATAATGACTCTGGAGAAGAGAATGAAAAATTAAAATTATTAATTGCTAGTTTTAGTTATATATTTAATATGTATGGAAACAAAAATCAATATGAAAAGAGTCATTTCAAAGCAATGCAATACGCATTTTGGCAAACAGTAATTGAAGTTGGTAGAAAATATGCCGAATTTGACATATCTGCCGATTTTTTACAACATTCATTAGAAGAAAAACCAGAAGATTTATATATTACAAATGGTAAAGTAGTTGATGAAATAAAAAAGGATAACCAATTTAAAGAAAAAATTAATAAAATAATAGATGAATATGGAAAAGGAAGAAGACAATTTATTGCTAAAGGCAATGATATTTCTATTTCTTTTAATAATAAAGATTTATACTTTTCAATCCACAGAGCTAATATGGTTGTAAAAGGTAATAAATATAATGGAAAGTGGGAGGTAGATATTTCATTAGATGATTTATATGATTATTCTAAACCAAAAGGAATAACAGAATATTACTTTGATACAAAAAGTATTCCTAAAAGTATATTTTCTAGTACCTTATATAATCTAGCAAGTGCTTCTATGAAATTAGGGGTAATGAAAGAATATATGATTTACATTAATTTTAAAACAAACGAAGATGAGGTGAAGAAATAGTATGAATATAAAAAAATGTTTAAAAATACTATTGATATCCTTATTATTATTGGTTATTATTTATTTAATATATGCATTTACTTTAGAAGAGAGAGTGTTGATGTCAATAGAAATAGAAAATTACATACCAATATTTTCAAAAATGGATAAAAAAAATACACATGGAGGGGTTCGTAATGAAGGAGAATTGCTAGAAAAGATATATTTTTCAGAAAAACAAGCCAATAATTTTGTGAATAGATTGAAAGAAAATACTAATTGGAGAGAATTACCTATAACAGAAAGATTGCACAACAAAGTATGTAAATATGCTATGGATGAAGACATGAACATACCAGAAGTAAGTAATGGCTATTGGTTTATATCAGATAGACATAGTAGAGCAAAAGATAAATACAATTCAGAAGAACTTTTTAATGAAGATAGGCATTCTTATAATTTTACAGTAGCTGTATTTGATACAGATTCAAACATTCTATATATTTATGAATTAGATACATAGATAATATAAATAATAGCAAACAAAATGCGATGACTAAATTAATACTAAATATTAAATTAGTCAAGATAGAAGATGATAACTGTCTACTTTGGCATCAACCAGAAGGAATATCAATGGCAGTACCAATGAAAAATGGAGGAATGAAAATATCAAAAGTAATATACTATGTTGTATTATCTGGAATAACTACAGGAATAGGAGCACTTTTTGGAGCAATTGTAGGATCAATTTCACAAGAGGTAATTGCTATTTGCCTAAGCTTTGCAGCAGGTGCAATGTTATATATTGTGTCAGGAGAACTAATACCAGAATCAAATAAATTATATCATGGAAGAATGACAGCACTAGGAAATATATTAGGGTTTATAATTGGAATTTTTGCTACTACAATCTAGCGAAAAAAAGTTTGCAAAATATTTGCGTTTTTATTGACTTTTTTAGATAAAAAATATATAATCGAAGTCGAAAATAAGAGAAAGCAGAATGTGGTTGCCACCAACCTATATAGAAAGTGAGGTGGTTTTATGATAGAAAACATATTATTAAAACTTCTAGTTTTATCAATATATATAAACATATTTTTAACTATCATCTCTTTTGCATTAATAATAGTTTTGACTATTATATATAAAAAAGAAAATCACATCTCTGCTACCCATTAGAGATATGATTTTTTATTGTATAAAATAGGTAACCACATTTTGTGGATCTCTTATTTTCAAAATTATTATAATACAAAAAATATAAAATGTCAATATGAAGGGAAGAAAGAAATGCAAGATATATTAGAAGGATTAAACGACAAACAATACGATGCAGTAACACACACAGAAGGGCCATGCTTAGTAATAGCAGGGGCAGGAAGCGGAAAAACAAAAGTATTAACACACAAAATAGCATATCTAATAGGAGAAAAAGGAGCAAAACCATGGGATATACTAGCAATAACATTCACTAATAAAGCAGCAAATGAAATGAAGGAAAGAATTGCAGGTTTAGTAGGAGAAGATGCAAAAGACATATGGATGGGAACATTCCATTCTATTTGTGTTAGAATTTTAAGAAGATTTATAGATAGAATAGGTTTTGACAGTTCATTTATAATTTTCGATACATCAGATCAAAAAACATTAGTAAAAAATTGTCTAAAAGATTTAGGAATAGACGACAAAATGTTTACAGATAGAAGTGTATTATCTGAAATTAGTAATGCAAAAAATGAAATGCTAGAACCAGGACAGTACACTGTTAGAAGCAATGGAGACTTTAGAAAAGAAAAAATAGCAACAGTATATGAACTATATCAAAAGAGATTAAAAGAAAATAACGCAATAGACTTTGACGATATAATAAATTACACCATAAGAATATTAATGGAAAATCCAGATGTTTTAGAATATTATGCAAACAAATTTAAATATGTACTAGTAGACGAATATCAAGATACAAATAAAGCCCAATTTACTCTAATAACATTATTTGCATCAATGAATGGAAACATAACAGTTGTTGGAGATAATGACCAAGGGATTTATAGCTTTAGGGGTGCGGATATTTCAAATATACTAAACTTTGAAAAGGACTTTCCGGGGACAAGAATTATAAAATTAGAACAAAACTATCGTTGTACAGGAAACATATTAAAAGCAGCAAATAGTGTTATAAAAAACAATGAAGTAAAATATAAAAAAGAATTATGGACACAAAACGAAGAAGGACATTTACCCAAAGTATATGTAGCAGAAAATGAATATGACGAAGGTTCTTACCTTGCACAACAAATAGAACATTTAAAAAGAGAAGAATATTACAAATATTCAGACTTTGCAGTATTATATAGAATGAACACACAATCAAGAGCAATAGAAGATATTTTCAGAAGAGAAAATATCCCATACAAAATTGTAGGTGGTCTAAAATTCTATGAGAGAAAAGAAATAAAAGATATTATTGGATACTTAAGATTAATTGAAAACAGTTCAGATAACTTAAGTCTAAAAAGAATTATCAACGAACCTAAAAGAGGTATAGGGAAGACAAGTTTAGATAAAATCGAGCAAGTAGCAAACAGTAATGAAATTTCAATGTATGAAGTAATAAAAAACGCAGAACAATATGGACTAAATCGAGTATATTTAAATTCTAGAGAGTTTATAAATACAATAGAAGAAATTAGATTAAAGAAAGAAGAAATGAACATTTCTGAACTAATAAAATATACATTAAAGAAAACTGGATATACAAAAGCCCTAGAAGATGAAAATACAATAGAAGCAGAAAACAGAATTGAAAACTTAAACGAATTCTTAACAGTAGCAATGGAATTTGAGGAACAATTTGCAGAAAATTCACTAAGTGAATTTTTGGAAGGGATTACATTATCAAGTGATTTAGACAATTTAGAAGAGGAAGAAGATTCTGTTACACTAATGACATTACATAGTGCAAAAGGATTGGAATTTCCAACAGTATTTTTAGTAGGAATGGAAGAAGGGATTTTCCCAGGATATAAATCAATTAGTGAACCAAAAGAACTAGAAGAAGAAAGAAGACTTTGTTATGTTGGAATTACAAGAGCAAAAGAAAATTTATTTCTAACTTGTAGTAAACAAAGAACAATATTTGGTTCAACAAGTTATAATCCAACTTCAAGATTTTTAAATGAGATACCAGAAGAGTTATTAGAAGGATATGAAGAAGCATTTGGATTAAATCATAAAGAAGAAATATTCAAAGATTCTGGATATAGTTGGACATATGGAAGTAAAAACAATAGCAATGTAAAAACATATAAGGTAAATGAAAAGGAGCCTGTTGCTGTTGCAAGTAATAAAACAAATCGAAATAATGGATTTATGTACAGGACAGCAGAAAGTTTCTTAAATAATTTAGGCAAAAAATCAAATAATAATGTAGATTTATCACAATATAAAGTAGGGATTAGAGTGTTTCATAAAAAATTTGGAGAAGGAACAATTAATATTGTAGAACCTGAAGGCGATGATTTAAAAGTTGACATCAATTTTGATAAAGTAGGGCACAAAAGATTAATGGCTAAATTTGCAAAACTAGAAATAATTTAAAAAAAGTATTGCATTATGTAAATATTAGTGATATAATATTTGTGTAACAAATGTGTAGACTAGACAGGAGGAGCAACATGCAAAAAGAAGAACAAGCACGGCAGTGCTTAAAAGGAGTGGGCGTAAATTCTATAGGAATTTATGTTCAGAATGAAACAACAGTTATCGCAATTCATGATAATCCAGATGCAAATAAAAAGGATATAAGAGATGTTTTGGAATTTTATCTGGATGGAGATGAAAAGATAATCCTGTAACAAAAAATACACGATTGTGTGAAGTAAACACGAGAAGTAGGAAACTATTTCTCGTGTTTTTGTGTATAAAAAAATATATTTTGTTAATAATAAAGAAAGAACTATGTTATGAAAGGAAGGATAAAAATGGCAGATTTAAATCAAATGGAATTACAACATTTAAGACATTTAATAGGAGCACATGAAACAGCATATCAAAAATTAAACACATTTTCTTCACAAGCTGTAGACCCACAAATAAAACAACTATTTACAAAATCAGCACAAGATGCATTAAACACAAAACAAAAACTAATGAGTTTTTTAAATGATTAATATGAGGAGGTTTAAAGATGGACGAAAAAACAATGGTAAATGACATTTTAGGAAGTGTAAAAGCAGATTTAACAGCATATCAAACAGCAATATCAGAAGCTGAAAATATGCAATTAAGACAAACATTTCAACAAATTAGAAATAATGACGAAAGTTTCCAATATGAGTTATTTAAAATAGCTCAATCAAAAGGATATTATGTACCAGCACAAAAAGCTACTGTAACAGAGATAGATGCAGTAAAAACACAGTTACAACAATAATAGATACAATGAATATAAAAAATATTTATTTACTCCTAGAAGTTCATATTTTGTATTTTTACGTTATCCCCATTCTAAAAATCCTAACAAAAGTTCTATGAACTTTTGAGGATTTTTGAACGGTCCCCACAATTTCACTTCAAAATAAAAATATGAACTTCTTCGCGCTATTTAAATATTCTATACTAAATTGTAAACAATAATATTTTATAAATAATTACTTGAGTTAGAGGTTTGTAAATTAAATGCAAACTTCTTAATTATTACCTATAATGTTACAATCCATAGTTTATATAAATTTGTGTATAAAATCAATAACAATGAATTGTAAAAAATATAAATTGCTAGAATAACACAGAAGATAAAAATGGGAGATAAAGCGAAAAAAAGAGAGATAATCAATAAAAAAGAAACAAAACATACAAAAATTGGCCTTTTTAATCTTTGCAAAAAAACAAATATTACAATAATATTACAATAACATTACAAATATTTCAAACATACAAGAGAATTAATAATAGTACAAAGGAGCCTAAAAATGTTTAAAAAAGTAATGATACATATGAGAAAGGGAATTAAATTTATAATTATCTTTATGATTGCAACATTTTTAATAATTGGTGCAGTAACATTTTTATATAAACCTATATATAGTGTACATATTAATGGTGAACAAATTGGCTATACTGAAAACAAAGCAGAATTACAACATAAAATAAATGATTATATAGAAAATGGAGAGGGAAAAGAAAACACCGCATTTGTACAAGTAGAAAATCTTCCAGAATATAAATTATGTTTATTGAAAAAAGATATTGTAACAGATGATGATAAAATTTTTAATGAAATAAAAGACCATGGAGTGACATATTATAGATATTATGCTATTACAGAAAATCAAGAAGAAAAGTTATATGTTGCTAATTTTGAAGAGGCAGAAAATATAGTTAATGCTTTAAGACAGAAAAATAGTAGCAATATAGACAGTATTTCAATTATAGAAAAATATGAGCCAGATATGCAAGACTTGATTTCAACAGAGCAAGCAATATCAAAATTATATGTAGAAACACCAGAAGCAATACAAATGGCAAAAACCTCAACAAATGCTACAATAAATTATAGCACAACAGGAAGTGTAAATACATCACTAGCAACATCTAAAGCAAAGGTAAATTTAGGGATCTCATTAAAAAAGCCTATATCAGGAACAATAACATCAAGATTTGGAGCTGGAAGTTCAATTAGAAGATCATCTCATACTGGATTAGATATAGCAGCTTCAACAGGAACACCTATATCTGCAGCAGCATCAGGTGTAGTTACATTCTCTGGATATAAAGGATCTTATGGAAATATGATTGTTATATCTCATGGAAATGGAATACAAACATACTATGGACATTGTAGTAAATTATATGTGTCAGCTGGAACTCAAGTTTCTCAAGGTCAAAAAATTGGAGCAGTTGGTTCAACAGGAAATTCGACAGGACCACATTTACATTTAGAAGTAAGAGTTAATGGAGTAGCACATAATCCTCAAAATTATATATATTAATTATAAATAACATATTAACTTTTTTGAAGTGTACCACTAAATGTTAGATAAAAATCTAATGTTTAGTGGTACACTTTTATATATTATGACAATAAATGTATAAATGTAATATAAAACTAAAGTAAACGTAATATATGAAATGATATTGGCGAAATCCTTATATCCTTAGGAAAGCAAAAGATATGAATTTTATATCTAATAATATGCATATTGACATTGAACTAAAAAGAAGATTAAATAGAATTAGGAAATTAAAATATACCGAGATAAATTATGTTTAAAATAGTTCAAAATAAGAGGAATTTTTTAGGAGGAAAGATTATGGAGGAAAAACGAAAGAAAAAAATTGTTGGAGTAGCAGTTATAAGTGGTGTAATATTAGTTAGTGTTACAGTGGGAACTATTAGATTAGCTGCAAAGAGAGATGAAACAGAGATAAAAACATATGCTACAACAAACATAGCAAACTACAATTCAACTCCAACTCAAACTATTGATGGAATAAGATACAATTTAGATGCAAGTAATAAAACTGCAACTGCAATGTATCCAGATAATATTAGTGCAATAGCTCAAATGCCAAGCGATGCTTCATTAAATGGAGTAATAGGATATAGTAATAGTTCTGGAGTGTGGATAGATATACCACAAGTTGTTACATATAATAATACTGAATATACAGTAACTGCTATCGGAGAAGGAGTACAAAGTTTTATATCAACACCATTAGCATCTCTTATAAGCTCAGTTTCAAATAAAAATTTATCAATAATACTACCAAGAACTGTAAGAAATGTAAGTGCAAGTGCATTTGTTTTAAGTAGTGGAACATCTGCGATGGATAGTATAAAAATTATTAACTTATCTAATGAAACAACATATGGAAGTTATCAATTATCTTCAAAAATAAAATTTTATGCTGTTCCTGGAAGCGGAATAGAAAAATTAACTACGCAAGCAACTAGCTTATATAGTTATACTAAATCAGGAAGTAATGGTAATATTACAATAACTGGATTTAATAATGGAGTATTTGATAACATACCAACACTTGCAAAAGTAAATATACAACTTCCAGATTTTATATATGAGAATGGAAGTTCTACTCAAAAAGGAATTAAATTCACAGTAAACAAAATATCTAGTTATGCATTCAATGATAATGATAGATTAAAAAACATAATAATTCCCGCTAATATAAAAAGTATTGAAACAGAAGCATTTGGAAATTGTGATAATGTAGAAATAGTTAAATTTTTAGGAAAAGATAAGAATATAAGTGACAATGCATTTTTAAGAACAAATCCATCTAATGTATATTACATTGGAAATGGAACAGTAGGAGATTATGTCTCTAGGTATATGTCAACAGTAAGCAAAACTCCTATGAGCTTAAATTCTTTCGAAGTAATGCAATCACCAACTAGGACAAGTTATCAAAGAGGAGAAAGTTATGATGGTAGAGGTGGAATATACAAGTTAGTATATACTGGAACAGATGGAAATATTAATACTTGTTATTTAGCAGGAGAATCCAGTGATATTACATATTCTCCAAGTACGTTTAATACGACAGGAACACAATATGTTTCAGCAACATATGAAGGAAAGACTATTGGCAATTTAGTAGCAATTGTAAGTGATACATCGCAATCTCATGTGACGATACAAACAAATCAAAATATTACTATAGAAGTAGGAAAAACTCAAGAAATTACTCCATCAGTAATTGGTGCATCAGACACTAGATTGGATTGGAGTAGCGGAAATCCTAACATTTTAAGTGTAAGTGGAGGAGATAATTCAGCATCTATAACAGGACTGAATACTGGGACAACTACTTTAACTATACGATTACGTAGCGATAGCAATACATATATTATATGTAAGGTAACAGTAGTGGATATAGAAGGAAAAACTATAAAGATGAACCAAAAGAATGTAATACTTGATGCTGGTGAACAAAGGCGATTAAGCTGTACCACAGAACCAAGTGATGCTACAGTTACATGGGAAATATATGATAAAGATAAAAAAACAACAATAGATTCTGCAGGATTATTAACAGCGGGTAATGAATACGAAGATGGAGTAGTTAATGCGATAATAAATAAAGATGATTTCGATAAATATGCTACTGATACTTGTAAATATTTTGTGGGTAGCAGATTGCGAATGTTTAAAAATATATCAAAAACGGAAGATATGTTTAATCAAGAAAGGATAGTTAATAGAACAGGAACACTAACAACAGATGTACCAACAAGGGAAGGATATAAATTTAAAGGTTGGGCATTAGGAAAAGATAAAAACAAAAAAGTTGTAGGACCAGGGGAAAGATATAATTTTTCAAAAGATGATATAAATATTATAGGAGGATCATTTGCAGCTATAGATTTATATGCTATATGGCAAAATGTAGAATTAGACAATAATACATATACTATGGAAATTGGAAAAACAGCTCAAGTAAATGCAAAAGTATTAGTGAATGAAATACAAAATACAAATGAAAGAGTAACTTATGAAATTGCTAATACAGATATAGCTACAATAAATAGCAATGGCTTAATAACTGGTAAAAAAGCTGGAACAACAACTGTAAAGGTAAAAGATACCTTAGGTAATGAAGTAATAGCAAAAGTACGAGTAGATGAGCCAACAGTAACAAGAATAGCAATAACAGCACCAACAAAAAAAGAATACCTTAAAGGAGAATCATTAAATCTTGAAGGTGGAAAAATAAAAGTATTTTATAGCAATGATACAGAAAAAGAAATACCATTAACAGAAATAAGTGATAAGATATCAGGGTACAATGCAAATATTACAGGAACACAAACAATAACAGTAACATATGATGGACAATCCAATACGTTTAATGTAGAAGTTAAAGAACCAATAATTCATGTAAATAATGTTACATTAAATAAAACATCTTTAAATATAGAAGTAGGACAAACAGATAAACTAGAAGCAACAATAAATCCAGAGAATGCATCAAATAAGAATGTAGAATATAGTAGTAGTAATCCAGAAATAGTAACAGTAGAACAAGATGGTACAATAAGAGGAATAAAAGCAGGAACAGCAACAATAACAGTAACAACAGAAGATGGAAATCACACAGCTACATGTAATGTTGCCGTAGAAGTGCCAATAATCAGCGTAGAAGGCATTGAAATAACAAATAAGCCTACAACTAATATGAATATAGGCAATGAGTATGAACTAAACTATGAGATAAGACCAGAAAATGCAACAGATAAAAATGTAACTTGGTCATCAACAGATGAAAATGTAGTATATGTAGATAGTAACACAAATAAATTAATTGCTAATGGAGAAGGAACAGCAACAATTACAATAACTACTAGAGATGGAAATTATACAGATTCATTTGAGGTTACAGTAAATCCAGAAATAATTCATGTAGACAGTATTACATTAGATAAATCTTCATTAGAAATAAAAGTTGAAGAAACATACAAATTAGAAGCTACTATAAACCCAGAGAATGCATCAAACAAGAATATAACATATAGTAGTAGTAACACAGAAGTAGCAACTGTAGATGAAAATGGAACAGTAACAGGAATATCAAAAGGAACAGCAACAATAACAGTAACAACACAAGATGGAGCTAAAACAGCTACATGTAATGTGACTGTTAAAGAAAAGGCAAGACCTGTAATAACCAATGTTGAAGCTAAAATAGAAGATGATATAAACTATATTGTATATATATCTATAACAGATGAATCTGGAGTAAAATCTGTAAAAGTTGCAGATGATGATATAACATTAAATAAAACAGATGATGGAAGATATTATTTTAAACCAAATGAAAATGGAACTTATACAATAAAAGTTATAAATAATGATGGAAATTCTATAACATATAATTACGAAGAAAAAGGCTTAAAGGAACAAGCAACAGCAGATGCAATAACAGATTCACAATCAAATAACGTAGTTGGAGTATCTCCAAAAACAAATCATAAAGTTAGTAAAATAACAGTTGAAGGAAAAGAAATTAATTTAAGACCAAAAGATGGAAAATACTTATTTACAACGGAAAAAAATGGTACATATAATATTGTTATAACTTACGAAGATGGTGAAACTGAAAGATTAGTATATGAAGAAACCAGATTTAAAACTAATGGGGATAATGATGACGACAACAAGGATGACGACAACAAGGGAGACAACGACAACAAGGATGACGACAACAAGGGAGACAACGGAAACAAGGATGACGACAACAAAGGAGACAACGGAAATAAGGATGATAACAACAAGGGAGACAATGGAAATAAGGGTGATAACAACAAAGGAGACAATGATAATAAAGGTAACAATAGTGTAAACAATGGAAATAGTAGCAACAATAATAGTAGTAATGGAAGCAACAATAGTGGAAATAAAATTAGCAATAATAGTAGTAATAGTGCAAAGACAGGAACAAAAACAGATACAAGTACAGCATTAAAAACATTACCTAAAACAGGTACTATAATAAGTCAAGTATTAGCAACAATTACAGGTGTGGCTACAGCGATAATAGCATGGTTTAAAATGAAAAAATAATTAAACAATAAAAAACAAGTCTTTATAGACTTGTTTTTTATATATTAAAAAGTCATACTGACTTTCTAATATATAAAACCCATTGCACACAAATTTATTACATAAATTTGGCGCACGAACAAATTTACGGAAAGCCAAAGGATAAAGTTAAAGTTATGCTAATATTAAGGCTTTCCGATTTGTTCTTGTAATATTAAGGTTTAATCATATATGTTATCATATGTAATTAAACAAAATACTTTATTCCTGTATCAATAGCATTCTTTTTGATAATTACTTTACCATATTCAAGAAGTTTATTTTCAAAACTCTTTGAGGGAGATAACAATTTTCCAAATTCTGATGCTATAGAATAGAATGCATTAACAGATTCATATTTTATATTAATATTTTTAACTACTAAATAGTATGTATTATTATACAAAAATAAAGAAATGTTTTTGGAAAATTTTTTAATATCAAATTTTCCTGTATTGTTAATACAACTACAGAAATTACAAAATTCTTCAAAAGAATTAAATGAATATATTATATGTTTACTAGAAAAATTAATTGATTTTCTTTTAACATTAATCTTTTTCTTTTTTAGTGTATCTAAAGAGTTATTACAATTAGATAAATCTTTTGGCTGATATTTTGTTATAGTAAAAACTAGAACTTCATCGGTAGATGAAAAAGCTTCAATTAAAAGTTTGTATCCATCTATATTAAAATTAAGTTCTTCTTCTGCTCTTTCTAAAATTTCAAGAAATAAATTCTGTGTTTCTACAGAACGATTCATTATAGCGTTAAAATCTATATTGTTCTTGTCTAAATCATCATTATTTACGATAACGCGTATTTTATTTTCTGTAAGCTTTTCAATTTTCATAAAAAAAGTTGCCTCCTTCTATAGTACTAATTATATTATACTACTATTATCATTATATTTAAATGCACAATTTTTGGTAATAGATTTATGAAAAATATCTATGATACTATAGCATAGTTAAAAACATAATGCAATAGCAATATTGTAAAAATTTATTAAATTCTCTTGAAAAAAATGCTAATACAGGGTATAATATCCATATGCGATAAAGAAGAAATATCCGTAGAAGAAAATGTAATTTTAGGAGGGTACAAAATGGCAACAAAAGAGAAAAACATATGGATACTATTAGTATTTATTTTATCAGGTTTAGTAGTAGGGGGACTATTAGGAGAACTAGCATCAAAAGTAAACTGGCTTTGGTGGTTATCATATAATCAAAGCTTTGGATTAGAAAATCCAATCACTTTAAACTTAAGTGTTGTAACAGTTACATTTGCAATGATGTTTAAAATAAGTATTTCAAGTATTATAGGAATGGTACTAGCTATTTTTATTTACAAGAAAATATAATTTAAAACAAATAGGGCAAAATAGGGGGAATATAACAAAAAAGAAAGGACTGATATTTTGTCTATCAAAATCAAAGAATTACCAGAATCAGAAAGACCATATGAAAAATTAGAATTATATGGAGAACAAAACTTATCAAATGCAGAATTATTGGCTATAATTATAAAGTCAGGAACGAAAAACGAAACATCTGTGCAAATAGCACAAAAAATATTAAATTTAAATGATACAAAAATAGATAATCTAAACTTTTTACAGAACTTATCGCTACAAGAATTAATGCAAATTAAAGGAATTGGAAAAGTGAAGGCAATTCAACTAAAAGCGGTATGTGAATTAAGTCTTAGAATGTCAAAACCATCTAATTATAAAAAAATAGTAGTAAAAGAACCATATGACTTAGCAAAAATTTTAATGAGTGAATTTAGATTTGAAAAAAGAGAAATAGCAAAAATAGTTGTTTTAAACAATAAAAATCAAATTCTAAAAATAAAGGATATTGCTTATGGAGGTAGCAATTTTGCTAATGTATCTATTAAAGATATTTTGGTAGAGCCAATTACAATGAAAGCACCAAAAATTATATTAGTGCATAACCATCCAAGTGGCGATTCTACGCCAAGTGAGCAAGATATTCAATTTACAAATAGAGTATTTGAAAGTGCAGAGACATTTGATATACAATTAATAGACCATTTAGTAATTGGGGATATGAACTACACAAGTATTTTTTCTCAAATGTTCTCTGATTAAACATAAAATCTTAATAAAGAAAGGAAAATGATTATGAAATTATTTACATTTGGTTCAAAAGATGTTGGAATAGACTTAGGAACAGCCAATATTTTAGTAACAATAAAAGGAAAAGGAATTATATTAAAAGAGCCTTCTGTTGTTGCTATTGATAGAAAAACAGGAGCTATTGTGGCTACAGGAAATGAAGCAAAAGAAATGCTTCGGAAGAACACCAGAACAAATAAAAGCAGTAAGACCACTAAAAGATGGAGTAATTGCTGATTTTACTGCAACACAATTAATGTTAAAAAATATAATACACAAAATTGGAAAGAAATATAACATAGGAAGACCAAGAGTTGTTGTAGGAGTTCCATCAGGTATAACAGAAGTAGAAGAAAGAGCTGTTGAAGAATCTATAATTCAAGCAGGTGCAAGAGAAGTATATCTAATTGAAGAACCTATGGCAGCAGCAATAGGTGCGGCATTAGATGTAGGAGAACCAAGTGGTAATATTATTGTAGATATAGGTGGAGGAACAACGGAAGTTGCAGTTATATCACTAGGTGGAATTGTAGCTAGTCATTCCCTAAGAGTAGCAGGAGATGAACTAGATCAAGATATTATTAACTATATAAAAAGAGAATTAAACTTAGCAATTGGGGATACAACGGCTGAGCAAATTAAAATACAATTAGGATGTGCTATGCCACTTATGACAGAAATGACAATGGAAATAAGAGGAAGAGATTTAAGTGATGGTTTGCCAAGAAATATTAAAATCACTTCTACGCAAATGGAAGAAGCAATGAAAGAATCTATCAACAAAATTGTAGAAATTGTTAAACAAACCTTAGAAAAAACACCACCAGAACTTGCTTCTGATATTATGGAAAAAGGAATTGTTCTTGCTGGTGGAGGAGCACTAATTAAAAATTTGGACAAGCTATTAAGTATTGAAACAGAAATGCCAGTATATATAGCAGAAGAACCATTAGATTGTGTAGTAAGAGGTACAGGAAAAACTTTAGAAGATTTAGAAAGATTAAAAACAGTTTTAATAAATGCAAGAAAAAGAAAATAAAAAGTTAGGAGTAAGAAATGTATAAAAACAAAAAAAGTGGAATAATAGGCATTATTATAACAATTATAATACTAATATTAATTGTAATTTTTTCAAATGGTGAAAATGGTTCATCATTTTTAGAAAATGCTGCAAGCAATTTAATTATGCCAATACAAAACGGACTAACTTATTTAAAAAATAAAATAGGTGGAAATGATACATTTTTTACAGACATTAACAATCTAAAACAAGAAAATAAAAGACTAAAAGAAAAAAATAGTGAATTGGAGCAATCATTAAGAGAACTAGAAAATATAAAAACACAAAATGAAACCTTAAAAGAATATTTAGACTTAGCTGAAAAATATGGAGAATACAAAACAATACCAGGATATATAATAAATAAAGATATTAGTAATTATTCTAAAACAATTGTTATCAATATAGGTAAAAAAGATGGAGTAGAAAAAGACATGACAGTTATAGGCAATGAGGGATTAGTAGGACATATTATATCTGTTACAGATTCTACTGCAAAAGTACAAACGATTATTGATACAGCAAGTTCTGTTAGTTCTATGATGAGTACTACTAAAGACAGTATTGTATGCAAAGGAACATTAGATAATTCATCTATATTGAAAGCAATGTATATTCCTACAGATGCAAACATTATACAAGGTGATAGTATAGAAACATCTGGATTGGGAGGAATATATCCAAAGGGAATTCATATAGGCACAATTAAAAAAGTAACGAATACTCTAAATATGACAGATAGATATGCTGAAGTTGAAACAGCAATTGATTTCGAAAAGCTCAATACAGTTTTGGTTATTACTAACAAGTAGAAATTGTAATTCAATCTATTAAAATATTAGCGCGAATGATGTTATATATTTTATTTTTTGAGTGGTTCCAGGGTGACCGTTTTAGAATATGTTTGAACGAATGTGAAATACATATTCTTAAATGGGGCAACGAAAAAAAATACAAATATATAACATTATGGGAGCGGAAATTTATAGATTAACTTTAATATGACAAATAGAAGGCGGAAATTTATAGATTAGTTATAAGATAACAAATAAAAGAAAGAGGTGAATCAATTGAAAAAGACTATTATTAATATTATTCTTGTTGTAATTGCATTATTTATATACTTTTTACAATCAAACTTTTTCAATTGGTTTAACATAGCAGGCATTATGCCAAATATGTTTGTTATATTTGTTTTATTTATAGGATTATTTGCAAGTACAAAAATGGGAAGTATTTATGGCTTAGCACTTGGTTTTATATTGGATTGTGTCATAGGAACAAAAATAGGGATTTATGCAGTATGTTTAGGGATTGTAGGATTTTTATCAGGAACATTTGATAAAAATTTTTCTAAAGATAGTAGAATGACAATTATGCTAATGGTATTAGGAAGTACAATAGTTTTTGAAGTAATTAAATATATATTAAATTATTTCTTTATTTCATCAAATGTTGAAATATTTAATTTTATAAAGATATTAATAATAGAAACTTTATACAATATTATTTTAACAATTATTTTATATCCAATATTCAGAAAATTTGGATATTATATAGAAAATGAATATAAAGGGAATACAGTATTAACACGATATTTTTAATATAGAAAAGAAGGTGAAAGTTTGGCAAAAAATACGAAGAATATAAGTAAAAGTAATATTAATTTAAGATTTAATATTTTAACAGTATTAACATATATAGTAGGAATTATACTAATTGCCAGACTATTTAATCTTCAAATAGTGCATGGTGCTGAGTATAGGGAAGGATCTAATACAAGACTTACAAGAGAAAGTGTTTTAGAGGCATCAAGAGGTTCAATAATAGACAAAACAGGAACAACCTTAGTAAATTCAAAAATGGAATTTTCTTTAGAAATGTATAAAAGTAAAGTTGATACTGAAGTTTTAAACCAATCAATTTTGAATATGGTAAATATATTAGAAAAATATGAACTTGATTATGTGGATTCTCTACCAATAAAAGTGGAACCTTTTGAATATAAAATTTCTGAAAAAGAATTAGAAAATTGGAAAAAGGCAAATAACTTAGAAAATGACTTATCAGCAGAGCAGGCTTTTTACAAGTTAAAAGATAAATACAAAATTAAGAATGATGATATACAAGAAACAAGAAAGATTATGACCTTAAGATATGAATTATCTCAAAAGGGATATAGTAGCACTAAAGCTGTTAAAATAGCTGGAAATATATCAAGAGAAGCTGTTGCAGAATTTAGTGAAAGTTCAGAAAAATTTGCAGGTATTAACATTGTAGTGCAACCTATAAGACAATATACTTCTGGAAACTTAGCATCACACATTTTAGGATATGCGGGAAAAATAAGTAGTGAAGAGTATGAAAAAAGGAAAAGTACTTACGGCAGTAATGACCTGATAGGAAAAACTGGAATTGAATATGTATTTGAAGAATATCTAAAAGGAAAAAACGGAACAAAACAAATCGACATGGCCGTTGATGGAACAACAACAGCGGAATATGTTTCACAAGAAGCAATAGCAGGCTCAGATATTGTATTAACAATAGATGCTAATTTACAACACATAGCAGAAAATGCACTTGCATCTAACATTCAAAAAATATCTAGTGGAGGATTTGGACGAGCATATGATGCTAAAGCTGGTGCTTGCGTAGTTATGAATGTTAACTCAGGAGAAGTATTAGCAATGGCAAGTTATCCAGATTACAATCCAGAAGATTTTGTTGGTGGAATAAGTAATGAAGCATGGAATAAATATACAAATAATTCAGCTAAACCACTAGTAGATAAAGCAATACAAAATTCATATTCACCAGGTTCAACATTTAAGATGATAACAGCTATAGCAGGACTAGAATCAGGAGCAATAAATTTAAATACAAAAATCAATGATACAGGTGTATATAAAAAATATGGAATTTCAATGAATTGTTGGTATTATACAGATTACCATAGAGGACACGGATACTTAGATGTATCAGGTGCAATTGAAAAGTCATGTAACTATTTCTTCTATGAAACAGGAGATAGAATGGGAATTGACAAATTAGCAGAATTTGCTAGATATTTTGGACTTGGTGGAAAAACAGGAGTAGAGCTACAAGGAGAAACAGGAGGAGTATTAGCAAGTAGAGAAACAAAAAGTCAAATGCATCCAGATGATCCAAACTGGAATCCAGGAAACACTCTAAATGCTACAATAGGACAAGGAGATAATGAATTCAGCCCAATACAAATGGCCAGATACATAAGTATGCTCGCAAATGGAGGACACAAAATCGATGTTAGTATAGTAAAAACAATAAGGAATGCAGATGGGTCAGAGGTATCTCGAGAAGATATTAATAAATTTGTAAATAAAAAATTAGGGCTAGAGGAAGATACCACAGAAGAACTACAAATAAATCAAAATCATTTAAAGGCTGTATTACAAGGTATGAAATCTGTTACAAGTGATACAGAAGGAACAGCATACGTTAGATTCAAGGATTTTGATATAAGTGTAGGTGGTAAAACAGGTTCAGCAGAAGCACCAAATAATCAAGTACATGCATGGTTTGTTGGATTTGCGCCATTTGAAAATCCTGAAATAGCAATAGTTGTTATGGTAGAAAATGGAGGTCATGGAAACTATACAGCAGAAGTAGTTAGGGATATTATGGCTGAGTACTTTGGAATGAATACTCAAAATATAGAAGAAAATATGAATGCAACACCATTTATAGAAATAATGCAATAGGTTGCCAACGGTTCCGGGTTTTTTTGGCAACTTGTAATACATATATTTATTATTTATAGCTGAATATAAGTTTAATGTTGTAATAGTTGCCAAAAAAACCCGGAACCGTTGGCAACCTCTTAGCAAGGAAAGGATGTAAAATGAAAAATTGTGTTAGTATTAACTTAAGAACAGACAAAATAGTAATCAAATTAAATGACGAAGTAGAACATAAAGATATAGTTGAATGTCTAAAAAAGAAATTACCAGAGCTTAAAAAGTTATATAAAGATGAGAAAACGCCAATTAACGTTACAGGAAGAGTACTAAAGAATAAAGAAATAAAAGAACTGGAATCACTAATTAAGGAAAAAATTGATGTTGAAATTGATTTTGATATGCCAAAGACTCTAGGGCTACATAGCATTAAGAAAACTTTTGAAAAGGACATAGTATTGTCAGAGACGAAGTTTCACGTTGGTTCTTTACGTTCAGGAAAGAAAATAGAATCAGAGGGCAGTATTGTTATTGTTGGAGATGTTAACTCAGGGGCAGAGGTAATAGCATCAGATAATATTGTAATACTTGGCACTTTGAGAGGGCTAGCGCATGCAGGAGCAAAAGGTAATAGGCAAGCAATTATTGCAGCAGGACTAATTGATACTGTTCAAATAAGAATTGCAGATATTGTAAAAGAAATAAATAGAGCTGAAGAGCCTATGCACAAACAATCCTGTGTTAGAATTATAGATGAAAAAATAGTAATAGAATAATTATATTAAAAGATATACTAATATCATATAGCAAATGAAACTAGCTTGTAATAAAAAACAACTAGTCCAAAAATAACAAAATTAGCTTAATAGTAATAAAATTAATGCAATAAATAGCATTTCATCTCTAACGTCTTCTTTATACAAAAGAAAAAGCAAGCATAAAATAATAATATCATCTAAATATAATTTAATACCAAATGCTTCTATTATAGGACTATCAGAGTCAGAAAGACCATTAAAATCAAAGGCAAAAGGTAAAGAAAATAGGTTATTTATTTTAGGTGATGACATCTTTCTAGTATTAAGAAGGCTATTTCTGTTTTGTACAGAAGAGGAAGCCTCTTCTGTATTTGCATTGTTATGGCTTTGAGAATTATCATTTTGAGAATTACTATTGCTTATTTGCAAGTCCGTGTTTTGTTGCTTCTCAGAATGATTGTAATTATGATATTGATTTTGATTATAATACCTGTAATACGGATGCTGAAAAGGAAATCCAAAGTACGGAAACCTAGCCATTGTTATTCTCCTTTTGGTTATCTTTGAAAATATCTGCCATTTTAGTAATATTAAGCAGATTTACATATTGGTCTAATTTATCTTTTTTGCCATCTCTAAGATATGGTTTTAAAGAATATAATAAATTTGCTCTAGGATCATTTTTATCATTCATTTTTCCTAAAGCAGAAGTTAATTTCATAATTGTTGCAGGATCAATATTATTAAAATCAAAACCAGAAGAATTAGAAGAACTATTAGAATTACTAGAATTATTATTTATATTACCATTATTATGATTATTGCTATTTTGGGAATTTGCACTGGTATTAGAATTAGGATTATAGTTAGAATTATTAGAAGCATTATTATTAGAACTATTAGAATTATTATTACTTAACATTTTAGAGACATTTTCTAACATCTCTGGAGAAATCTGTGATATAGCACCTGAAAAGTCACCACTATCAACCATATTCTTGATGTTATTCATAGTATTCTCATCTAAATTTAAATTATTGCTCAAAGTAATCACCTCTTATAATATAATATTAAAGTATGTAAGTATATATTAGTAAGATATGAAAAAAAATATAAATAGTTACAAATTTTAAAATATTACAAAATGTAACAAAAAAGTAATATATTTTTAATAATCACAAAAGAAAAATAGAAAAATAAATGTCCATACACAAAGAAGACATAATATGGAAAAATCGTAAAAAACTGACATTGAAATACATAAGAAGAATCTTATATAATATAAGAGAAGGATTAGATTTTATTGCAAATTAAGGAGGAAATTATGAAAGGTAAAATTTTAAAGGCAAGTGTTATTATCTTATTAATTATAACTATGACTATTGCAAATTTTATATTTGTAGGCAATACATTAATTAGTTATGCTTTAGATAATATAAGCACAAATAACAATAACATCGAATTTAGTGCATATTTTAGAAACGAAAATGGAGACGAAGTAACCAATATAGAAAGAGGAATAAATTCTTCTAATACAAATTTATATTTTCGTCTAAAAGTAAAGAAACAGGGATACTTTAATGGGAAGATATTGCTAAATGAATCAAACTTTAAATTAGGAGAAGTTAAAAATACATACATAAACAAAATAGATGGAAATGTAATAAAATTAAATCAAATTAATGCAGGAGAAGATATTGAAATTGAGATACCAGTAGAATTTACTCGTACAGAAACATTTGATTTAAGTGTATTAAGTATGGAAAGTAAAATTAGATTAGAAGGAATATATAAAGATAGTAGTGAAAAAGATAAAGAAATAGAAGCTGATAAATCTGTAACTTTAAAAATAGTACCTGAAAACAGTTCTCCTGAAAATATAGAAAATTCTAGCAAAATACTTACAAATAAAACATTAACGGTTGCTGGAGAAGAAAAAAGAGTAGTTCAACTTTTATTAAATATAGGATTAAAAGATAATAATTATCCTGTTAAAGAAATTAATATAAGTACAAATGTACCAGATATGAATAAAGAACAACCACAAGTAACTACAATTTCTAACTTAAACACAATGACAAATTATCAAGATAATTATGAGAATAAACAATTAAATATCAATTTCCAAAACAATAAAACACAAGAAAACACTGTGTTATGGAAAAATAGTGGAAGTGAATCAGTTGTATTAACTTACTTGTATAAAGCGACAGATATAGAAGATATAAAAATAAATGGAAAAATATCAGTAACTTTATATGATGAGACAAAAATAGAAGCTGATTTACAAGAAATTATAGTTAATAAAGATGAGGAAAAAGAAGAGATAGTAACAACAAATATAGAGCAATCTGAAACAACAATGTATAAAGGGAAACTTTATCAAGGAATTGATAGAGATTATGCAACAAAATCATCTATTAATGTAAATACAGAAAACATTATAAGTTATATGGAAATAAAAGAAAAACATGTATTTGTTAAAACTGCTGATTATGAAATAAATACTCCTTTACAAGGAACAACAGCTAATGTTATATACAAAAATACAATTATTAATAAAGAACAATTATTTAACATATTAGGCGAAGAAGGAAATGCTGTTATAACAAACGAAAATGGAGAAACTATAACAACTATAACAAAAGATACACAAGCAGGAGAAGATGGAAACATAGTAATAAACTATGGAGACGAAGGGCAAAAAGGAATTACAATAAAAACAACAGCACCTGTTAAAGGTGGAAGAATAGATATTACAAATTATAAAACAATTAAGCAAAGTGATGAAAATTTAATAAGAGAAAGTATCAATTTTAATACTGCATTATTTGTTACAACAAATCTAAATGAAAACACAGAAGATAGAGAATATCCAAAACAAATAGTAAAAACAGAATTAAAAGATACAGTAACAGAAGCTACATTAGAAACAAATAGAAAAGAATTATCAACAGTTATAGAAAATGAAGTTGAACTAAAAGCTATACTAAAATCTAAAAGTGAATCAAATGACTTATATAAAAATCCTATTTTAAATGTAGAATTTCCAGAAGATGTAGAAGAAATTACAATAAATGATGTTTCAATTATGTATGAAGACGAATTAAAAGTAAAAAATTGTGCATTAGATGGACGAGTTCTAAAAATAGAAATTGAGGGAGAACAAACACAATATAGCGGAAGTGCAGTTGAAGGAGCAAATATTGTAATTAATGCAAAAGTAAGATTAAATAAAAAATCTGCAACAAAAGATACAAAAATTACAATGACATATGCTAATGAAAATGCAAAAGCATATGCAAATGAAGGGAGAGCATTTGCTGATATAAAAGTAGTAGCACCTACTGATGTAACAACAGTAACAACAATTGAACAATTAAATGTAGAAGAAGTTAGCCAAGATACTACAAAAGAAGTTATGCTTCAAAGAGGTACAGAACAAAAAGAAATTACACCTAAAATAGAGGTAATTAATAATAAAAATGTAACTATTAAAGATGTTAAAGTACTAGGGAACTTCCCAACAGAAGAAGGAGAAGGAGCTGTTGGAATTAATCTTACAAGTCCAATTAATGTAGAAAATGGAACAGTATATTATACGGAAAATGAACATGCAACAGATGACTTATCAAACCAAGAAAATAAATGGAGTGAACAAATAGAAAATCAATCAGCAGTTAAGAAATACTTAATAGTAGCAAATGAAGTTAATTCACAAGATAGCATTATTGCAAGTTATAATGCAGTAATACCTGCAAACTTAGAATATAACGAAAATGCAAGCCAAGATTATCAAGTAACATATACAGATAGTGAAACAAACTTATATAGCACAGTAAAATCTACACAAGTAACAATGACAACAGGTACAGGACCAAAATTAGAAGCTAAAATAACTGCAAAAGTTGGAAATGATGAAATAAAAAATGGAGACCAAGTAAAAGCAGGAGAAGTTATTAGATACCATATAGAAGTAGCTAATACAGGAACAGAGACAGTGAATAATGTAACAATATCTGCACCAGTACCAGAAGGAACAACTTATGTACAAGCAAAAAAAGACTTTGAATTTGAAGGAGCTTCTTATTATGTAGAAGTTGACAAAGACAAATGTGAAGAAACAATTGATCAAATATCAGTGGGAGAAACGATTACAAGAGAATATGAAGTAAGAGTAAATAAAGACATATCAGATGGAACAACTACAAGTAATAAATGTACAGCTAAATTTAATGATGTAACAACAGAGTCAAATGAAATTAGTAATATATTAAAATCAGGAGATATTAGAGTTAGCCTTAAGAGAATAACTACTAATGAAGTTATATTATACAAGAATCAGGTTATAAAATATTATGTTTTAGTAGAAAATTTAGCATCAAAACAACAAAAAAATGTAAAATTGAAAACAAATCATATTGATGGAATAGATGTAGAAAATATAGAATTAATTACAGGAAGTGTCGATGAAGAGCTGTCAAATAAAGATGGGCTAACTTCAACAGAGATTTCTCTTACTAATGAGATTGATCTAGGCGATTTTGCAGTAGGAGAAATGAAGTTGTTATATTATGTTATTAACCCTAAAATATCAGGAAAAATACATCTTTCTATGGTAGCAGAACAAGAAAACAATAAATATAGGTCAAATGAATGGGAAGATACAGTTGTAGAAAAAAAAGCAGAAATTTCTATAGCCAGTGAGCAAAAAAAATATGTAAAAAGTGGAGATACAATAGAATATACAATAACTGTTACTAATACAGGTACAGCAGAAATTGAAGGTTTAGTAATTAATGATGAAATAAGCCAATTCTTAGAAGTCAACAATATAACGCTAAATGGTGAAAAGATAGAACTTGAAGAAGAAAATAAAGTAGATATTGTAGTTGATTTGGAAGTAGGAGAAAAAGCAGTTGTTAAAATATTTACTAAAACAATAGATGAATCAGATATAGATGTCAATTCAAATACAGTAATAATAACTAATAAAGCTATTTTAAAATATAGTGGAGAAGAAATTGCAAAGACAGAAGAGATAACACATATTATGCAATTAACAAATCAATCAATATATGATGAAAATCCAGATGGTGTTGAAAATAATCCTAATGAAAATCCTGATGATAATAACGAAGGTAATGATATAACAAATGGAAAAAATATAATTAGTGGTATAGCATGGTATGATGAAAACAGAAATGGTAAAAAAGATGATAATGAAAAGACATTAAGTGGCATTACAGTTAATTTATTAAATTCTGAAACAAATAAATTAGTAAAAGATAAATCAGGAAATGTGATTACAGCAACAACAAGTGAAAATGGTACATATATAATAAATAATGTAGCTAAAGGAAAATATATTGTTATATTTAATTATGATACAAAAGCATATACAATAACAAAATATAAAGCAGAAGGAATAGATGAATCAAGAAATTCAAATGCTATAATAAATGAAATAACAATAGATGGAAATAGTAAAAATGTAGCGTCAACAGATATAATTCAAATTGTGGATAACAATATTTCTGATATTAATATAGGATTAATAAGATTACAAAATTTTGATTTAAAATTAGAGAAATTTGTAAGTAGAATACTAATCCAAAATAGTGCAGGAACAACAGTAAAAGAATATAATGATGCTACTATGGCAAAAGCAGAGATACATTCTAAATTTATAAATGGTTCAACTGTAATTATAGAATATAAAATAAGAGTAACAAATGCTGGTGAAGTAGATGGATATGTTAAGAAAATAGCAGACTATATACCAAATGATTTAAAATTTAGTTCAGAATTAAATAAAGATTGGTATCAAACTGGTTCAAACTTATATAATACAAGTTTAGCAAATGAAAAGTTACTTGCAGGGGAATCAAAAGAAATAACTCTATTATTAACAAAAACGATGACAGAAAATAATATAGGAAGAGTTAATAATACAGCAGAAATTGCAGAAGCATATAATGAGTTAGGATTACAAGATAGTAATTCTATACCAGGAAACAAAACTCAAGGAGAAAATGATATGGGTTCAGCAGATGTTATTATAAGTATTCAAACAGGTGAAGCTATATTATATACATCAATTATTGTCATATGTGCGATTGCAATATTAAGTGGAGTTGCAATAATACTAGTTAAGAAATTAAAGAAAAATGAAATAGGTCAAAAGCCTAAGAAAATTTAGAGAGAAAGGAGGGAAAAATATATGAAAAAAGAAAATACAACAAAAATAAAAGATATAGTACTAATTATAATAATGTTTATCCTAATTATATTAGGAATAAGTACTACCTCAAATGCTAAGCATTATGGTACGACAATACCAGATGATATCCATAATATAAAAATGAGAGATACATTTAGTTTATCTTATACTGAATATGAGTCTAATAAAAATAAATTATTCTGTATAGAGCATGAACAGAAATTAAAAGGAGATAAGTATAACGACTACAAAGTAGTAAGAAAGCTTTATATTGATGGAAAAACTGTTTCAAATGATAAAGGACAGACTAACACAAGTAATAGAAATGCAAAGTTAGCATATGTTTTACATCATACTAGTGGAGAGCAGAGGCGTAAAGCCATATGGTATTATTTCCCTGATTGGGTAGACAAAATTGGTTCAGATTTAGGTGTATCTTCGCAGTGGGTAACCGATAACAATGAAGGAAGAAAGGATTTACCATCAGATAGTAGTATTCAGAAATATATAGACAATATAAACAACCTAGAGGGAAAAAAGGGAGCTTTTGTGAAACAAAAAAATACAGATGAAAAGCCCACAGCAAAATTGCCTACTAGTTCAAAATATAGAGACGAATTTGTTAAAGTTGGTCCATTTAAACTTGATTTTTATCCAAAGCTTGCATCTATGAAAATAAAAGGGATAAAACCTAATGGAGATAGTGTATCAATAGATGATAGTGATATAAAATTTGTAATTGATGGTAGGGTATGTGAAGATATTGACAAATTGAAAAGCAATGAGGAATTTTCAATATTGATACCAATAGAAAAAAGAATAACTATAATAACAAATATGGAAGTAACAACAAAGATGATAGACAGTAATGTTAAAGTTATTTGTGCAGATATTATAATTTTAAGAACAGGCAGTGGTTCAGAAGCCTTTCAGAATCTGGCTATTGTAGAAACTTCAGAAGAAGGTATTAATTCAACACCTGCTTCACTAAATATGGATTTAGATATATCTACTTTAGTAGATATTAGAATAACAAAAGTAAACTCTCAAAATACTAATGAAAGACTTCCAGATGTTGGATTTAAACTATATCACAAACAATTACAAAGATGGGTAAGACAAGTAGATGGTAAAACTACATATGTAGAAAATGAATCAAGTGCTACAGAATTTAAAACAAACAGAGGAAGTATTATTAGTAGAGGTCAAAAAGTAATTACAGATTTATTGTTAGGAGACTATAGATTTGTAGAAACAGAACAACCAGACCATAGATTTGAAATGGCGAATAAAGACTTTACACTAAGTTCAAATAAAACAACTGTACTTGAAGGGTTACTTGTACCAATAGAAATTCCAAACGATCCAACAGGTGGTATGCTAATAGAAAAGGTAGATGAAAGCAATGAAAGTATTAAAATTCCAGGTGTTAAATTTAAATTAAGAAACATAAGTTTAACAGGAAGTTATCAATGGGTAACTCAAGATTCATCTGGAAATATATCATATACTGATGAGGAAAAGGCTAAAATATTTGAAACAAATTCAAGTGGTCAAGCAAGCGTTCAAAAATTGGCAGTTGGTGAATATGAGTTCAAAGAAATAGAAGTGCCAGAAGGATATGAGTGTGCAAGCAAATACTTTACAGTAACAGAAGGAGACGTAAATTCACAGTCAACTATAAAATATACAATTAAAAACAAACCAATAGGTGATGGTGGCATATTAATAGAAAAAGTTGATGAAGAAAATACAAATATAAAAATTCCAGGAGTTAAATTTAAATTAAAAAATACAAGTTTACCAGGAGAACAATGGGTATATAAATTAAATTCAGGAGAAATCACATATGTGGCCGAAGTAGCTGCTACAGAATTTTGTACAGATCAATATGGTAGAGCTAAAATAAGTAAATTAGAACCAGGAAATTATGAATTCTGTGAAACAGAAGTACCTGAAGATTACGAATGTACTACTAAGTATTTTACAGTAACGCAAGACGAATCAGATAAAATGGAAATGGAAACAATACCATATACAATTACAAACAAGAAGAAAGAAAAAGATCCTGTAACTATAATTATAGAAAAAGTAGATTCAAATAATCAAAGGATTAAACTTTCAGGTGTTGGATTTAAATTAAGATTTATACAAGATAACAAGTGGATATATCAAGATTCATCTGGAGCAACTACATATGTAGATAGTGAATCAAGTGCTACAACATTCTATATAGAAAGTAATGGTCAAAAGACAATTAATAATTTATATGAAGGCGATTATGAGTTTAAAGAAGTTGTACAACCATATTATGGATATGAATGTATAAGTAAAAACTTTATAGTAAAATCAAGTGAAGAAGCAACTATACAATATTTTACAGTTACAAATAAGCAGGAAAGAATAAAACTTTCTGGTAGAGTATGGTTAGATAAACATTCAGGAAAACAAAACATAAGAAATGATTTATATATGACAAATTACCATTATAATCAACCAGAATATGTAGATGATTCAGATCAGGCAATTGCAGGCTTAACAGTTAAATTAATGAAAAATGGAGTGACCGAAAGAACAGCTGTAACAGCATCAGATGGAACATATATGTTTGAAGATGTTTTAGTAGATGATTTAAATAATTATTATGTAGAATTTGAATATAATGGATTAATTTATACAAATGTAGAGCCACATCTTGATAATAATAATGGGTCAAAAGCAATAGAAGGTGCAGATGCAAGAGATGAATTTAACAAAGGATTTAATTACATTGAAAATGGAGGTTCACAAACTAAAGGAGTTACTAAAGGACCAGAACCAGATAGAAATGTTGTTCACGAATTAGAATATGAGATTGACAGTAATGCTCATACAGCAACTCTTGGAGGAAATAGTAAAGACATAAACAATTCACAATTCCGTATAACTGCAAATACCCAAAAGGCAGGACATAATTTATATAATGAGTATATAAGGCAAAAAAATAATTCAACAATACCAATAGATTGTGTAGAACATAACAATTTAGGTATATATGAAAGAGAACAACCAGATATAGCATTAGTTAAAGATATACAAAATGTAAAACTTGCAATTAATGGATATGAACACATATATGAATATGCGCAAAGATTTGTAAATCAAGATAAATATGGAGATGGCTATGAAGTTGGAGTTAAATTTGGAAACAAATATGGAAAAATGAAATATACAAGACCAATTTATAAATCTGACTATATGTGGGAAAATAATGCAAACCACAGTGGAGAACTACAAGTTTATATAACATATAAAATCCAAATAAAAAATCAATCTACAAATCTCGAAACAAGAGTTAATAGTATAGTTGATTATTATGATGGTAAATATAAATTAGTAGGAGTAGGACGCACATTAAGTGGTAATGGAACTGTTGGTTCTCCACTTGAAAAAACTGGGAAAGAAAATATTAATGGCTATAAGAAAATAACAATCAATACAGAAGATGTAGTAATGGCACATCAAAGCACACAAGATGTATATGTACAATTTGAATTAAGTAAAGAGCAGGTTAAAAATATAATAACTACAAATGATGCAAATAAAACAAATGAAGCAAATCAGATTTTATTAAATAATGTAGCAGAAATTAATTCATATACTACATTTGACCAATATGGAGACATCTATGCAGGTATTGACAAAAATTCAGCACCAGGAAATGCAGTTCCAGGAAATACAGATACATATGAAGATGATACAGATACAGCACCAGGGTTATTATTAGAAACATCAGCTAATGCTAGAAAAATCAGTGGTACAGTATTCTTTGATAAAACAGATGATAAACTTTTAACTGCTCAAATAAGAGAAGGAAATGGTGAATTTGATAGTGGTGAACAAGGAATTAAAGGAGTAAAAGTAAAACTTGTAGAAAAATCTGGAACAGGAAAAACATATTATGCAAATGGTGACAATGATGGAACAGGAAACACAACAAATGATACTGATTCTAAAACAGATGCTAATGGAAACTTTACAATTTCAGGATTTATACCAGGTAATTACGAAATAGTATATACTTGGGGTAGAGACTTTGGAGGATATAATGTACAAGACTACAAAGGAACTATATATGATGAAGAAAGATACAATCAAATTGAAACTGCAAATGGAAATAGTGGAAATCTTGAAGGTGGAGGAACAAATACTACTGTATACAAATGGTATAAAATAGATGAAGAAAATGGAAAACGTTATACAGATGCAATTGATGATTATGCTACTAGATTAGAAATAGATAAAGAATTAAAAACTAAAACATATAGTTCAGATAATACTATACCTGTACATTTTGGTAGAACAATGGACTCTACAACACAATTGATGAAAATTGCAGTAGAATATGATAATGGAGCTTTCCAATCACATGATGACAATATTACATATAAATATGAAATCAATCATATCGATTTTGGTATTGTTAGAAGAGCTAAACAAAGTGTTGAACTAGACAAACGTGTTAAGTCAATGAAAGTAACATTAGCAAATGGTCAGGTTGTATCAGAAGTAACTATTGATGAAGATGAAAATGGAAATAGAACATTAAGTGGTGAGAAAAATCACGTAACATATATGGGTCCACTAAATACATCATCAAATAATAGTCCAGGATTTGTAAAAGTAGAACTTGATAATGAATTACTTCAAGGCGCAAAAATAGAAGCTACATACGAATTCAAATTTAAAAATAAGAGTGAAGTAGATTTGATAAATGAAATATACTACAAATTTGGAAGCAAATCTATGCCACAAACAAGAACAACAGAATCAACTTATGAATTAAGGTATGGTTCAACACCAAAAGGATGGGCTAAACCAGATGAAGTTGTAAAAATAAGACCAAATCATATAATAGATTACTTGGATAGAAATTGGGGATATGAACAAGATAGGAATTCAAACTGGAAAGCAATAACAAAAGAGGAATTTATAGAACAATATATAAATAAAGGATTAGTATCTAATGAAGTATTAAGTAATGCAGATTCTACTATTAATGATAGAATTATACTATTTAATAAAGAATGGGCAAATGGAGAATTAGTCTATCCAGGAGAAGAGGCTATGCCAATTAGTTTGACAGTATCAAAGACATTAACGACAACAGATGATATATCTCTTGGAAATGAAACCGAAATTATAGAACTAGTAAAAGGTTCAAAAATCCCAGGCAAGCCAGTTGTTCCAGATGATATAACTCCAGGTGGTGCAACTATTATACAAACACCAGGAAGCTACGTTCCAGGTACTAGTCCAAATGAACCAGACACAGACGAATCAGAAACAGTAATAGTAACACCAAGTACAGGAGCGAACCTAGAATTTGTAATGCCAATTACAATTGCAGTAATAGCACTTGTAATATTAGGAACAGGAATAATATTAATTAAAAAGAAAGTAATAGATAGCAAATAGTACGTTCCTTAAGGGATAATAAAGAAAAAATGGTAACTTTTTAAAGTTGCCATTTTTTTTGTGCGAAAAAATAGTTGAATTATAAGATTAATTTTACCAAAGTTTTTTATATAAAAGTATTGAAAAATCTAAAAAAATAGCCATAATAAAAAAATAAATTAATTATGTAGTCCTCTAATATTACAAGATGTAACAAAAAAGTAATATATTTTTAATATTGTCTGTAAAAAAATTACAAAATAAAAATTTGCGTAAATAGATAAAACGAAATTGACAATAAAATAAGAAAGTTGTGCTATTGATATTAGAAAAGCAATTTTCTATAATGGACGTGAATAATGCAATTATTATGAAAATATTTTATTTTGGAGGGTAACAATGAGAGAAATTCAAGAAAAACTATTAAAACCAATTATAATTATTGCTGCAATTATGGTATTAACACTAACAGACTTTATAGTTGTAGGATTAGAATTTATGTCATATGCTATAGATGGTATAGAGGAAACTAATGAAGCTAATGTTTTATTTACAGCAGTATTTTTAGACAATAATGGTAATGAAAGTCAAGTTTTAGAAAAAAACATGGGAGAAGATATAGCAAAATTAAGATTAGCTATACAAATAGAAAAAGAAGGATATTTTAACGGAGAAATTCAAATTGAAAATAATAATTTTAAACTAAAAAACAATATTGAAAATCAATATATTAATAGCATTAGTGATAATTGCATAAAATTAAATCAAGTTGGAGCAGGAGAAAGAATTATACTAGATATTGATATAGAAGATATAAAAGATGATCAATACTTATTAGAAAATTTGAATAGAACATCTCAAATAAGACTTTTAGGAACATATGTAAAAGGAAACAATAAAAACATAGATATAAGTGCAACTAGAGAAGTACAACTAAAATTAAACTCCAATTCTAATATACAAAGTAAAGCAAATATAGTAACAAATAAAGTATATGAATTAAATGGAGAAAACAAAAGAGTTGTACAATTTGAAGTTGAAACAAAGGTATTAGAAAATAGTTATCCTATCAAAACAACAAAAATAGAAGCAGAAGTTTTAGAAGGAACAGAGAGAATAGAAGTATCTAGAAGAGGAACATATGCAACCAATAATAATAGAAGAGATATAGATAGTAATTGGGATAAAGACAACAATAAAGTAAAAATTGAAATATCAAATGTAGAAGAAAATGGATATATTCAATGGAACAAAGACGATAGTGACAAAATATTAGTAACTTACATATTACCAGAAGATTCAGATATACAAGATAAATCAGTTAATACAAATTGCCAAATAGAATTATATGATGGAAATAATTCAATACTTGAATCAAAAGTAGATGCTACTATATCAGAAGAAAAGGATGGGGCAATAGTATATGAACGTTTATTACCAGAAAGTATATATAAAGGTAATTTATATTATGGAGAAGAAACAAAAATAACAACAAATACAGTTATAGATGTAAGATTAAAAAATATAGCAAATACAATAAGTGATGAAGAAGGTAATGCATTATACACAGCGCAGAATAGAACATATAATGCAAATTTAAAATATATTTCAACAAAATTTGATAAAGAAGAAGCAATAAAACTATTAGGAAATACAGGAAAAATACAAATCGCATCAGAAGATGGAACAATTATAGCTGAATTAATAAAAGAAAATATTGAAAAAGAGCCAAATGATACAATTGAAATAAATTACGAAGGAAAAAATAATATAAAAATCAAAATACTAAATGCAGAAGGAGAAGGAAGACTAGTATTTGAACATACACAAATATTACAAGAAGAAGTTGGCATAAAAGAAACAGCAAAATCATTTACGAATGTAAAAGTAAACGATTTATTAAGTGCAGATAAAAATATATCAAGCATTAGTGTAGAAAAAATAGTTGAACTAAAAGAACCAGAAACTTTTGCAACACTTACGAGCAATGTAGATACATTATCAACTTTGCAAACAAATGAAGATGTGGAATTTAATGTCATATTAAAAACAGATGATGCAAAATATGAATTATATAAAAATCCTGTAATAGATATTGAGCTTCCAGAAGGAATAACAAATATAACAGCTGATTTAAGTGCAGTATTTTTAGATGAATTACAATTAAAAGCTACTAACATATATAATACAGAGTCTGGAAATAAGGCTATGAGAATAGAATTAGAAGGAGAACAAGTTAAACATTCTAATAATGTAAGCGAAGGTATTGTTTTAAATATAAAAGCAAACATAGATGTAGCAAAATTAACAAGTACAAAAGATACAGAAATAAAAATGACATATACAAACGAAAACACAAAAGGAAATGTCTATGAAAGTAAATTGCCAATTAAAATAAAATCAAAAGATGGACTTTTAGTATATAACAAAATAGAGAATTATGACTCAACTGGCGAAGTTTTTGAAACAGAAGAATCTAGAACATTTAGCAAAATTATAGATACAAGTAATCAAGGAAAGCAAGTAAATGCAAATACAGTATTAGTAAACAATTACACAGAGCCAATAGAAAATGTGACAATAATAGGGAAAAATGAAGACAATTCAACAATGGATTTAGATATACTAAAATCAATTGAAGTAAGTAATGATGCACAAATATATTATTCAGAAGATGAAGAAAATTGGACACAAGATATAAATCAAATTGAAAATATAAAAGCTTATAAAATAGAAAAACCACAAATAACAGCGTCAGACGCAATGTTATTAAACTACGAATTTAAATTACCAGAAGAACTAATTTATAATCAAGTAGGTAAAATAACACAAAATGTAAGTTATTCTTACCAAGGACAAGAATTAGACCATAATTTTAATGTGGAACTACAAACAGAAAATAGACCAATAGAATCTGAAAATAAGCCAACAGAAACACACACAGATGAAGTAACAGGAGAATTGGAAGTAGCTACTACTACCAAATTAGGTACAAGAGATATAAACGAAAGTGATACAGTATATGAAGGAGAAACTTTAAAAAATATAATTACAATATCAAATAAAACAGGTAAAGATTTAAGCAATGTAAGAGTGAAAGTAAAACAAGAAAATGCTAAAATATATGATTTAAAAGAAGTAGAAGTATACAATTATGCTATATCAACTGAAAAAATGATAGAACATAAATATGATGAATTAGATACAAATGAAAAAGAATTTAAAACAATAAATACAATAGAAAATGGAGAAGTAATTCAACTATCATATGAAACAGTTATACAACAAGTAGAAGGAACAGATAAAACAACATATGGAGCAATAGAAATATTAGCAGATGATATTAATAAAGTAGAAAAGAGAACTATTGAAAATAAAATAGAACAAGGTGAAATAAAAATAAATTCTAAATTTGCATTAAATGAAGAAGTAGAACTTTATTCTAATTATGTAGCAAAGACAATAGCAACTATAGAAAACACAGCTAACAGAGATTTAGAGAATGTAGCAGTTACAATACAATTATCAGGGTTATATTTAAAAGGTGGAAGTAGTATTGACTTTTATGATAGTAGCTTAGAAGACATAGATACTATGCAAAATATTAAATATGATAATAACAATAAAACAATAACATTTAAAATTACTAAACTACCAAAGGGAGAGAAAATTCAAGCAGTATTAAAAACAATTGTAGGTAAAATACCGCTTGATAAAAATAAGGAGACTGTAGGAATAGTTACTACAGCGAGAACAGAAGAAAATAAAATATACACTTCTAATGTTGCACTTAGAGAAATAACACAGAGTGATGTAAATATAGCAGTAAAACAAGAAAGTGATGTTCCAGATGGAAGAATACTAAAAGATAAAGATAAGTTTAATATAAAAATAATATTAAGTAATAATACAGATAATGAAAGAGAATATTCTTTAGAAGATAGTTTAGATTCTGCATTTAAAATTAATTATGTAAAGCTAAAAACGAAGGATGAAGAAAAAAATCTAGATGAAGAATATTACAAAGAGGGCGAACTTACATATAAAGGAAAAATAGCAGCAAATGAAAAGATAGAATTTTTAATAAATATAACTGTAGATACGAATGGTATAAATTATACAGAAGTATCAAATGTTGCACAACTATATTTTATAAATTCTCAATATGCACCAATTGAATCTAATGAATTAACATTTGAACTAGAGGAACACAAAGAACCTAATATTAATGATGATGACGATGATAACGATAATGACGACAATAATGATAATAGCGGAGACAATAATAACGATAGTAATAATCCAAAAGTAGAAAAGCATGAAATATCTGGAACTGCATGGTTAGATAAAAATAGAAATGGAAAAATAGATGTAGATGAAACAAATATTGCTGGAATCCAAGTTAAACTAGTAAATAAAAATACAGGAGAATTTTTACAAGATACAACAACAAATAAGAATGGAGATTATAAATTTGTAGTATCAAACGGAGAATATATGGTAGTATTTTTATATGATACACAAAAATATAATGTGACGGAATATAAAAAATCAAGTGTATCAGAACAAGAAAATTCAGATGTAATAAGTAAGAATATTAACTTGAATAATGTAGAGACATTAGTAGGAATTACAGATACTATAAAAATTATAAATAAAAATATAGACAATATCAGCATAGGATTAGTTGAAAAACAGATATTTGATTTAAAATTAGATAAATCAGTAAGTAAAATTGTTATACAAAATAATCAAGGAACAACAGTACGTGAATATAATAATGAAAAATTAGCTAAAGTAGAAATAAAATCTAAATATTATAAAGGTTCTACAGTAGTTATAGAATATAAAATAGCAATTACAAATGAAGGCGAAATAGAAGGATATGCTAATGATGTAATAGACTATTTACCACCAGAGCTTAAATTTAGTTCAGAATTAAATAAAGATTGGTATGTAGCAAATGATAAAAACCTACATAACACAAGTTTAACAAATCAAAAGATAAAAGCAGGAGAGACTAAAGAATTATCTTTAATATTAACTAAAACACTAAATGAAAATGAAGGTGGATTAATATCAAATATTTCAGAAATATATCAAAGCAGTAATAATCAAAATATAGCAGATAGAGATTCAAAAGCAGGAAATAAAGCAAATGGAGAAGATGATATTAGTAAAGCAGATGTTATTATTACAGTTGGAACAGGTGCAGCGAAAATTTGTATAATAGGAATATTTATAACTTTAATAATAATTGGAATAATTATATTTATTATGAAAAGAAAGGAGGGGAAAATAATTGAAAAAAATAATCAATAAATTATTAGTAATCTCTATAATACTTCTATGTTTATCAGGAATATATATAGGAATTAGTTATGCTAACAGTTGTGGTGGAAGCGAAACTCAAAGCAAGAAGATAACTTTGCATAAGTTAAATGATCCAGAAGTAGATGAAATAAAAATAGGATGTGATTATGAATTAGCAATGTATGCTAAGAAAAATCCAATAAAATTTATGAAAAGTAATTTAACTAAAAAAATAGGTAATCGACTTACTAAGCATAATCATAGCAATGAAGAAAATTATACAATTAAGTTAATGACAGCACAGTGTATGTATCATAAGCAATCTGATGCTGAAGGGAAAGAAATGAAATATAAAATAGCTACAGTCATTGATATAGAAGGTAGTGAAATAAAGGTGTACAGCAAAGACCATCTTGAAGGAGAAGGAATTCCAGATAACAACTCCAATAAACTAGCAAGAAAAAAAATAGCACAAATGGCGTATTGTATAAAACAATCAATGAATAATGATCTAAATAATGATCAAAGAGAAGAATGGAAAGATACATTTAGCTATATATTTAATCAAACAACAAAAGTGAAAAATTTGGTAGATAAGGACTTTTTAAGTGAGAGTAACTGGAATCCTCAGCCAAAATATGTTAGTAAACTTAATGAAGCAGAAAAATATGCAAACAATATAAGAAATAAACAGATACCAGAAAAAGTAAGTACACCAAATGAACCGAGAGAACATAGGGAGGGAGAAGCTATATATTTAGGACCATTTAAAATAGATAATGGAACTTATACACCAGAAAAATTCAGAATTATAATAGATGATAATTATGATAAAGAAAAAACAACATACTATACAAAAGAAAATGGAACATATGTACCACATGATTTAGGTGATGAAAAAATAAAGAATAATAAAGCTTTTTATTTAAGAATTCCAGAAATTAAGGAAAAATGGAAAATAGAATTAAATTTAAAGTATGAAGATACAATTAGTGCAAGAATTGTATTATTAAGTGAACTACTAGCTGAAGCTCAAAATTTATCAGTACAACTAGCTTGTGATGGTGCAGTATTTAATATGGACGAAAAAAAATTAGTATGGAAAGGTGAAATACCTGATGAACCAGAGCTAAAAATCTTAAAAGTAGATGAAGATGATAATACACCAATACCAGATGTTGGATTTACATTAAGACACATAGAAAAAGGATATTTGAAACAAGATGGAACATATACATATAATGAAAGTGAAGCAACTACATTTTACACAGATAAAAATGGAGAGGCAAAATTTAAGAATATAAAATCAGGATATTATGTATTTAAAGAGATAGTTGTTCCAGATCCTAAATATAAAGCGAATACTGGTAAAGAAGCAATATTTAGTTATAATGATGAAGAAACTATTACGATAAAAATAAAAAATAAACCGACAATTAGTATAGATATACCAATTAAGAAGATAGGTAAAAGAACTGATGGAAGTGAAGAACCATTATCAGGTGTAGGATTTAAGTTAAAACACCAAGTATTTGGATATGTAACTAAATCATCTAATGGCGAATGGGAATATAGACCAGACTTTAATGCAGCTGAAGAATTTTTCACAGAAAGCGATGGGACTAAAACAATTAGTAATTTAAAACCAGGAAATTATACATTTATTGAAACACAGAATCCACATTCTGGATACGAAATGTGTGTGGGTACTGAACAAGATTTTCAATTTAAAGAAAATAATAATGAGCCAATAGTAATTGTAAATAAAGAAGAGCCTCGTGGAAGTTTAATAATTTCTAAATTAGGTATAAAAGATGGAGAAGAACCTAAACATCTAAGTCATGTTAGATTTAAAATAAAACATGAAACAGAAGGATATGTAAAATCAGATGGAGGATACACCAAAAATGAATGGGAAGCTGCTGAATTTGAAACTGGGGAAGATGGTCTAACTGATAGAATTGATAATTTAATAGTAGGATACTATACAATTATTGAGACTTATAATGACAATGAAGATTTTACAGAAAATGTTGGTAAGACATTTATTAAAGAAGTAACAGCTGGGTCATCACCAAGTTCACCTGTTTACGCAAATATTGAAAATCCATCAGATGATACTGGTAAATTAAGAATTATAAAAAAAGGAAATAATGGTAAATTATTATCAGGTGTAAGATTCAAGGTGAAAAATAATATCAGTGGTTATGTATATGACGAAGGAAATGGAAAAATAGGTTATACACAAAATGAGAGCCAAGCTTATGAATTTACTACAGGAGATCAAAATCCATTTAGTTATGTTTATTCAGAGGGGACAATTTATATTGACAATTTAAAAGTAGGAGATTATACAGTATATGAAACATATAATCCAAATAAACCTTATGTAACATATCCAAATTTAACTTTTACAAAGGATTCAGAACAGAGAAGTATAGTGGTAAAACCAACTAAAGAGGCAGATTGGGTAGAATTTACATTTACTAATCATTCAATACGTGGAAACTTAAAAATAAAAAAGATAGATGAAGTTACTAAAGAACCATTGAAAGATGTAGTTTTTGTATTAGAAAATAAAGAAGGTTATGTACAATCAATAGGAAAAGATGTAGTATATACATCTAACAAAGAAAGCGCACAACCATTTATTACAGATGATTCTGGAATGATAGAAATTGAAGGGTTAGAAGTAGGAGACTATACAATACACGAAATAGAAAATAAAAATGATGGCTATGAAAGATATCCAAATAAAACATTTGAGGCAACAGTAACAGAAAATAATGGCGATACAATAAGTTGGGATGAATACGAATATGGAAACCCTCCACAACGTGGAAAGATAACAATAGTGAAAAAAGTAGAAGATACAAATGTACCTATGGGAGGAATAGGATTCATAATAGAACATAAAGGAAAAGGATTTGTATCAAGTTCTGGAACAAAAGCAGAGTATAGTGACGATAGAGATGACGCAGAAATATTCTATACAAATACTGAAGGAAAAGTAACAATTGAAGGTCTATTAGTAGGAGAGTATAATATATACGAAGTGGAGAACAATTACTATGGATTTGAAATAAATCCAGACGAACCTCTTGGAGATCCTGTAAATTTATCTTCAACTGATAATAACTTAGAAGTTGAAGTTGTAAGGGAAAACAAACAAAAATACATTAAACTTAGAGGTTACGTGTGGGAGGAATTGATAGCAGGAAAAGAATCTAGACCAAATGATTTATATGATGTTGGAGAGGAAAGGTTAAATGGAATACCAGTTTACTTAAAAGAAGGAGATACTATTATAGCTGAAACAGCAACTCATAGTGTTAATATTAATGATACTGAGGTTAAAGGTATATATGAATTTACAGATGTAGAAGTAGACAAATTAGGAAATTATTATATTGAATTTGAGTATGATGGACTTACCTATACAAATGTAGTAGTGAATATTAATGCAGACAATGGATCTAAAGCAGCCGAACCTAAAAGTGAAAGAACTGCACTAAATGAAAAATTTGCTACAATAGAACGTGGAGATAAGGAAGATAGACACTATGGAGTAGCAAAGGATCCATCAGGAAATCCAACATTAGATTTAAAATATGATTATGCAAATCATGAAGCTAAAATAGATAAAGATAGCATAACAAAACATGGTGAAGAAATAAATCCATGGATAAGACCTGAGAGCCAAATAACAATAACTGCTAATACAAATGAAGCACAAGAAAAATATATCGAAAATCGATACAAAGCATTAAAAGAAACACAAATAGTTGAATGGATTGATAATATTAATTTAGGTATATACCAGAGAGAACAACCAGATATAGCATTAGTAAAAGATATACAATCTATTAAAATTAATGCAAATAAAAAATCACATGTTTATGAATATGCTAATAGATTTGACAACAGAGAAAATCCAGATGAATCAGGAAGATTCGGAGTAGAATATGGAAGCAAATTTAAAGAAGAAACATATGAAAGACCAGTTTACAAAGAAGATTATAATTGTGCTATTAGAAATAACAATCCAACACAGTTTGAAGTATATATAACATATAAAATTGCATTAAGAAATGAATCAACAAGCCTAGTGACTCAAGTTAATAGCATAGTAGATTACTATGATGCTAGATACGAGATAAAAGCAATAGGAAATAAATATACATCAGAAGGAGCTAAAGGTGAAGAAGGAGCTAAAGTTGAAGATGTAAATAAGGCAATAAATGGATATAGTAATCCAGAAGATATAAAAGACAATTCTAATAAAGAATACAAGAAAACAGTAATAAATCTGAATAATATGAAAATTCAACATCAAACTAATAGTTGTATATATGTACAATTTAAATTAACTACAGATGGTATAAAATCAGTCTTACAAGCGAATGGAACAACAGACTTATATAAGAATGTTGCAGAAATCAACTCATATTCTACATATTACCCAGATGGTGAAACAATATATGCAGGAATAGATGTAGATTCAGCACCAAACAATATTGTTTTAGGAGATACTAGTACATATGAAGATGATGTTGATATAGCACCAGCAATGAGACTAAAAATTACAGAGACAAGAACAATGCAGGGTAAGGTATTCCTAGATCAAACAACAGGAGAATTGAAAACAGGAGAAATAAGAGAAGGGAATGGCGAATTAGATGGTAATGATAAACCAATACAAGGAATAGAAATATTACTTAAGGAATTATCTGGAAGTGAGAATACATATTCTGCAACTACTGATGCAAATGGAGAATTTAAAATAGAAGATTATATAGCAGGTGATTATGAATTAATATATACTTGGGGAGGACAGAAAGTAAAAAATGACAAAAACGAAGAGGTTGAAATAACATTACAAAACTATAAAGCAACAGTATACAAAGATAAAGATAGACAAAATAATAAGAAATGGCATTTGCAGGCAGATAAAAGATATTCAGATGCATTTGATAATATGAATACAAGAGAAAAAATTGATAATGAACTAAAAATCTTAACAAATAATGAAGGAAAAGGTTATAATGCAAATAAAACTATGAAAATGAAATCAACAACTCCTGAAATGAATATAGAAGTGGAATATGATACATTAATTTCTAGTGGAAATACAGAACATACATATGCTGTTCAAAATATTGATTTTGGTATAGTTAGAAGAGCAAAACAAAGTGTAAAACTAGAAAAACGTGTAAAGAAAATGACAATAACATTAGCAAATGGTCAAGTTGTATCAGAAATTGAAATAGACAAAAAAGGAGGAATAATAATAGGAGATGCAACAAAGCATAAACATATAACATATATGGGACCATTAAATGATAGTGCAGGATTTGTAAAAGCAGAGCTTGATAATGAACTACTTCAAGGATCAAAAGTAGAAGTAATATATGAATTTAAATTTAAAAACATAAGTGAAGTTGATATTGCAAAACTTGAAGATGGTTCTAATGCTGATAACTATGATAATTATTACAAATATGGTAGTGATGCAATGAGTATAGTGGGAGAAACTGTTTTAAAACTAAATGGAGCTAGTACTGGAAAAAGAGTAGACAATAAAGAGATAGTAACAATAACTCCACCTATAATTGTAGATTACTTGGATAGAGATTGGGGATATGAAAAGGATAAAAATCCAGATTGGGATGCTAAAACAAAAGAGGAGTTTATAGAAGAATATATCAAAAAAGATGATGGAACTATAGTTAAATTAATAAATACAAATGTTATTGATAATACAAATTCTAAGATTAATAACAGAATAATTTTAATAACAGAAAAGTGGAGAGATAAAAAAGTACTTCCAGGAGGAGATGAAATAGCAGATTTAAGTGTATCTAAAACATTGACAACAACAGATGAAATATCACTTGGAAATGAGACAGAAATTGTTAAACTAGAAAAACCAGGTGGATCAGAAATTTTAGAAGAAGATGATCCAGGACCTGGACCAGTTCCTCCAAAAACTATTATACCAGGAAGTCATATTCCAGGACAATCTCCAGAAGAATTGGACACAGACGAATCAGAGACAGTAATAGTAATACCAAGTACAGGAGCAAACTTAGCAATTGTAATACCAATTACAATTGCAGTAATAGCACTTGTAATATTAGGAACAGGAATAGTATTAATCAAGAAAAAGGTAATAGATATCAAAAAATAAGTTCTTAAAAGCAAAAATATAACAAAATAATAAAAAATGGTAACTTCAAAAGTTGCCATTTTTTTGTCTTATAAGAAATATATTTTCTAGATATGAAATAATTGGGAATAAATATTAAAAAATATATGGTTATTTTTATTACAAATGCATATAATAAATGTATAAGTTTAACAAAAATAGTACAAAATGTAATTATAATTATTGACTTTTGCTTAAAAACAATGTAAAATAGTATAGAAAAGCACAAAAATGATACAATACTATAGGAGGTTGATAGCATGTTCACATATATAAAAGCTAAAAATTTTAAGTCCTTGAAAGACATTGAATTAAATTTAAATAAAACAAATGATAAAACGAATAAATTTATAGCTATATATGGAGAAAATGGGAGTGGAAAAACTAATATTGTAGAATTATTTGAATTATTACAACGATTGGTAGCAGCGATGTCTGCAGATACAGCTATAAGAAGAATGCACAAAGATATAATAGAAATGCAAAAAAAGATGATGCCTAAATTACCAAAAGAATTCGAACAAATCCTTAAACTATATGTATACCTAGAAGAATACAGAATGATTGATGAAAAAGAACCAACAGAGATTGAATATGGATTTAAAATAAATAACATAGATGGATTTTATTATATAAAATTTGACAATGAAATCATAGAAGAAAAATTATATTATATGGCAGGAAAACAAAGAGCCTATTTGTTTCAGATAAGTAGAGAAGGTAACAAAATTGTTAAAAATTTAAATAACAATATATTTAAGGATAGAAAATATAATGAGGAACTCATCGAAATAATTGATAAGTATTGGGGAAAATATTCCTTCTTATCTCTATTATCACTGGAAATGTTAGAAAAAAATAAAGAATATGTAAATAGCAAAATATCAAAAAACATTTTTGATGTAATAGATCAAATATTTTTAATGACAGTAAATATAGATGATCCAATAACTGGAATGATATCAAAAGATACAACAAGAGATAGAAAACTGAGTAGTATAAAAAGTGGAACAGTAAAAAAAGGAAAGCTAAATGAAATAAAAAAATATGAAAATGTTTTAAATATATTTTTTACTCAAGCATATTCAGACATTAAAGAAGTTAAATATATAATAACTGAAAAAGAAGATGAAATTAATTACGAACTATACTTTAATAAAATGATAGGTGGAAAAATAAAATCAATATCATATATACATGAATCACAAGGAACAAAAAGAATATTAAATCAATTTGATACACTATTAGGCTCATTATTAGGAGAAACAGTAATAATAGATGAAATAGATAATGGAATTCATGATGTACTAATGAAAAATATTATAATGTCAATAAAAGATGAAATTACAGGACAATTAATTATAACAACTCACAATACACTATTATTGGAAATACTACCAAAAGAATATATTTATATGATATCAACAGATTATAATGGTAATAAAACAATAAATTCTATAAGAGAATATGGAACTAAGATACAAAGAAATAACAATGCTCGTGATTTATATTTAAAAGGAGTTTTTGGAGGAATTCCAACAACAGACTATATAGATTTTGAAGAAATTAAATATGCTCTAAAAGATTCAAAAGATAATGAGGAAACTGTAGATGATAAGGAATCCTAATTATTGCAAAGGAATTGTAATAGCACATGGAAAAAGTGAACTTCTTTTAGCAGAGCATATAAAAAGTAATTTACATCTGCCTATAAAGATATATGCAGAAAATAATGGAAAAACGAGTATACAAATAGATAGTTTAATAACAGTTTTAGGAAATAATATTTTTAAAAATAAAACAGTATTTAACCGAAAATATGAAGTAGAAGAAGAAAAAGGAGTACTAAAAAATTTTTCATTGATGCCAATAATGGATTTAGATGATACCAGTGAAGATAAAATACAGAAATACATCTCAGGAGAAATGTTTAAAAACCATTGGTTAAATCCATACATAGTTCCAATTTGGAACAAAAATAACCTAGATGAAGTATTGTTAGATTTAAAATTGATAAATAAACTTCCAAATAATAAAGAAAAAGGCAAAGTATATAGAGATTTATTTCCAACAAATAAAGGAGAATCTGATAAGCAACAAATTGAAAATCTAATGAATATATTTGCAGGGTCAAATAAAACTAATATGCAAGTTTTTATAAAGAAATGTCTCGATATTTTATAAAATGGTAACTGTTACAGTTCACAGCTTATTTATATTTGCTAAAGAGTTATAATATATGTACTGAACCCAAAAAATTGGACATTTTTTGATTAGGTACTAAGCAGCTCTTTG